>DNHA01000342.1:0-1393 GCA_003486025.1 Micrococcaceae bacterium
CCCTTCCTAGTCCGTGAAGGACTCATGGGGCGGACCCCGCGCGGACGTATTGCGATGCCGGCTGCATGGGAGCATTTGGGCCTCGCGGTGCCTAAGGATGCAATCTTTGCCGGAACTCAAAGCTATGAATCCGATGAGGATTAGATGAATAGCTCTACTCTGCCCGCGTAAATGGCTTGGTGCTTTGCTTCTAGCCATTAGACTGGAGACGCCCGACACACGCCCTGACTTTGGCGTGCCCGGGCGTCTTAGTTCTTTAAACGAATCGTTAGCAGGTATTACAAGTGAATTCCCTCGTCCTTGCACAGGGAGCCGGTGGCGGCTTCAATCCATCCATGATTCTGATGGTCGCGCTCTTCGCAGTGCTGATCATCATGATGATCCGTGGCCGCAAGAAGGTTTCCAAGCAGCAAGAAGCATTGAAGACCAAGTCGGTTCCAGGTGCCAAGGTGATGACCAACTCGGGCATCTTCGGCACCATCATTTCCATCGATGAGCAGGATCGTGTGCTTGTCGAGGTTGCCAACGGCGTTGTGCTCACCTTGCACCGCCAGGCTATTTCCACGTTCTTGGATCCAGAAGTAACCGAGGCTCCGGCCGAAGAAGCCGCTGGCACTCCTGCCGTCGCCGAATCCCCAGAAGATAGCCTTCGTCGTTTGAACGACCAGGGCAAGGACGACCGCAACGCCTAAGGCAGGCACCATCGTGGTGGCTGTCTAGCACGCCACCAGTTCAAGAAAGCACAATAGATGTCATCAATTGGACCTGTAAAACAGGCGCGCAAGGCGATGCTGTGGTTACTGGTCGTCTTCATCATTGCAACCGGTGTTCTGGTTGCTGGTGTGTCGACGGGCAAGACCGGCGCGGCCCCAAAGCTGGCGCTCGACCTCGAAGGCGGCACCCAGATGATCCTGGCGCCCCGGGTTAAAGGCGACGTAGCTATTAGCCAGGAGCAGCTCGATCAAGCGGTGGAGATCATCCGCCAACGTGTAGACGGTTCCGGTGTTTCGGAAGCCGAAATCACCACCCAGTCTGGACGCAACGTCGTCGTGTCGATGCCCGGTACCCCGGATGCTGAAACTCGCCAGCTGATCCAGGCCTCGGCGAATATGGAATTCCGTCCGGTGCTCATTACCGGTTCCTACGAGGCAACTCCAAAGGAACAGCGCACACCTGACAAGGACATTCCAGCGCCAACGGCTAAGCCGGAAAATCCTTCGGATACCAGCTGGATCACCCAAAAGCTCTATAAAGAGTTCGAGGCCTACGACTGCCCTACCGAGCTCGAGAAGCGTGAAACTACCGAGCACGATCCAAAGACCGCGATGATTTCCTGTGATCCGCGCCAAGGAGTGAAGTACATCCTCGGCCCGCAGGAAATTCCAGGTGACCA
>DNHA01000342.1:1411-5465 GCA_003486025.1 Micrococcaceae bacterium
CGGCGAATGGGTTGTGGTAATCGAGTTCAACAAGCAGGGTTCCGAAACCTTTGCGGAGACGACTCAGCGCCTCATCGCGTTGCAGGGTTCACAGAACCAGTTCGCCATCGTGCTTGACGGAACCGTCATCTCAGCTCCAACCACCAATGCGGTGATCTCCGATGGCCGCCCGCAGATCTCCGGTGGCTTCACCGAGGAATCTGCGCAGGCGCTGGCACAGCAGCTGAAATACGGCGCACTGCCGATCAGCTTTGATATTCAGTCTGAGCAGCAGGTATCAGCCACACTCGGTGGTGACCAGCTCAAGGCAGGTATTATCGCGGGCATCATTGGTCTGATCTTGGTGTTCATCTATTCGCTCTTCCAGTACCGCGCGCTGGGTCTGGTCACGATTGCTTCGCTGATCGCAGCTGGCGTGCTGACTTATCTTTCGCTTGTGCTTCTTGGCTGGGCGATGAATTATCGACTATCGCTGGCAGGTGTCGCGGGTCTGATCGTGGCCATTGGCTTGATCGCCGACTCCTTCATCGTGTACTTCGAACGTGTTCGTGATGAGTTGCGCGATGGCCGTTCGCTGGCCAGTGCCGTCGACGTCGGCTGGTCGCGTGCTAAGCGCACCATTCTTGCCTCGAAGGCAGTCAACGTGCTGGCCGCTATCGTGCTCTACCTGGTAGCAGTGGGCAACGTGCGAGGGTTCGCCTTCACCCTGGGCTTGACCGCAATCATCGACCTCATCGTCGTTTACGGTCTGACCCACCCAACCCTGATGCTGCTGGCACGCACGAAGTTCTTCGCCGATGGGCACCGCCTCTCCGGCCTGGATCCATCGCTGCTTGGCGCGGTGCCGCTGTACCGCGGTGCCGGCAAGGTGCGCAGCTTTAATGAAAACGCGCAGGTGAACCGCGGCAAGAAGAATTCCAAGGCGAGCGGTGAGGCAGCCAAGCGGCTGACCATTGCCGAACGCCGCCGCGCCGAAGCAAACCGGGAGGAGAACAATGAATAAGCTCGCAGAGTGGGGCAATCAGCTCTACACCGGGAAGCGCTCCTACCCGTTCACGCAGAAGCACCGCTTGTGGTTCCTGATCGCAGGCATCCTGATGATCGCCGCGATCCTGGTCCCCGTGGCCAAGGGCGGGTTCAACCTCGGAATCGATTTCCGTGGCGGTTCGGAATTCATGGTCTCCGGTGTGCAGAACACCGAGGTCAGCNNGGCACCATGCGCATCCAGACCGATCGGCTCAGCGATGATCAGACGATCAGCGTTGCCGGAGAGCTGGCCAAAGCCTATGAGGTGGAAGCCAGCGAGGTGACCAGTAACTTCATTGGTCCAACCTGGGGGCAGGACGTATCGCGTCAGGCGGTGCTGGGCCTCTTGGTCTTTATCGTGCTGGTGGGCCTGCTGATGGCAGCGTACTTCCGCACCTGGAAGATGTCTGCCGCAGCAATCATCGGCCTGCTGGTAGTGATTATCATTACCGCCGGAATTTATTCACTGTCCGGTTTTGAGATCACCCCCAGTGCGATTATCGGCTTCCTGACGATTCTCAGCTACTGTCTGTACGACACCGTGGTGGTCTTCGACAAGGTTCGAGAGAACACCAAGAACTTTGAGCAGCAGACCAAGCGGACCTTCCAGCAGCAGGTGAACCTCGCGGTGAACCAGACGTTGGTGCGTTCGATCAACACCTCGGTGGTCGCAGTGCTGCCGGTGGCGTCGATCCTGTTCATCGGTTCCTACCTGCTCGGTGCCGGTACGCTCAAGGACCTGTCGCTGGCGTTATTCGTCGGTATTATCGTCTCGGCACTATCCACCCTCTTCGTGCAAGCGCCGCTGTACTACCAGCTGCGTCACGGCGATGAGGACGTGCAGAAGCACAATAAGAAGATGGAAGCGCTGGACGCTTAAGCACTAAAAACCTGCTTGGCATCAAGCCACGAGCGAAGTGCCCCGGATCAACCGATCCGGGGCACTTTTTTAGAGTAGTGTCGAACGGGTAATTAGTTGTCAGTGCGCGAACGTGCTATAACGAATGAACTAAAACATTGCACGGCGCCGGCATCGCTAGCTTGGCACCTAGCACCGTGAGGACCGGCAACGGTGGGAAGGAGCGAGGCATGGCTAACACGCCGACCCCGAACAATTCGAAGCGACGCTCTATCTCACGACTAGTACGCTTTGCGGGCCGAGGAAGCACCCCGAGCACCTCGCCAACGTTGGAACCGCTGCTGCGCACGGTTAAATCCAAGCACCCGAAGGCTGATCTGGATCAGCTGATCCACGCCTACGAGGTGGCAGAAAAGTACCACGAGGGCCAGAAACGCAAAAGCGGGGACCCGTACATCACCCACCCGGTGGCGGTGGCGACGATCCTTGCAGAAATGGGCATGACCGGGTCGATCCTGGCCGCCGCATTGCTGCATGACACGGTGGAAGACACCGACTACTCGCTGGAATCGGTCACCAAGGAATTTTCCGAAGAGATCGCGATGCTCGTGGACGGGGTGACCAAACTCGACAAGCTCACCTATGGGGACGCCGCCCCGGCGGAAACCGTCCGCAAAATGGTCGTCGCAATGTCCCGCGATATCCGTGTGCTGCTGATCAAATTGGCCGACCGCCTGCACAACGCCCGCACCTGGCGCTATGTCTCCCCGGAATCCAGCTCGCGCAAGGCGAAAGAGACCCTGGAGATCTTCGCACCGCTGGCGCACCGGCTGGGCATGAACGCGGTCAAATGGGAACTGGAAGACCTGTCCTTCGCAGCCCTGCACCCACTGGTGTACCAGGAGATTGTCCGCATGGTGGGTGATCGCACCCCGGAACGCGAAAAATACCTCGCAGGCATCCGCGAGCAGCTGAACAATAAGCTCAACGAACTCAACGTCCACGCCCAGGTCTCCGGCCGGCCGAAGCACTACTACTCGATCTACCAGAAGATGATCGTGCGCGGCAAGGACTTCGATGACATCCACGACCTGATGGGCGTACGGATCACCGTGGACTCGGTGAAGGATTGTTATGGCGTACTGGGCGTAGTGCACTCCGAGTGGAATCGGCTCCCCGGACGTTTCAAAGACTACATCGCACTGCCAAAGCTGAACCTCTACCAGTCTTTGCACACCACCGTGATGGGCCCAGAGGGCAAGCCGGTGGAAATCCAGATCCGTACCCATGAGATGCATTTGCACGCCGAAAACGGGGTGGCAGCGCACTTCCAGTACAAGCATGGCGACAGGTCAGACGCGATGCTCTCACCGGAGAAGAACATGGAGTGGCTGCGCTCCTTGATGGAGTGGCAGGAGGACACCACCGACTCCGAGGAATTCCTCGACGGGCTGCGCTACACCATCAACTCCGCCGAATTCTACGTGTTCACCCCCAAGGGTGACATCATGTCNNACGCCGATCGACTTCGCCTACTCCATCCACACCGACGTCGGGCACCGCACCATCAGGTCCCGGGTGAACGGCAAGCTCGTTCCGCTGCATACCGAGTTGAAGCAGGGCGACGTGGTGGAGGTCTTCACCTCCAAGGCAGAAGACGCCGGCCCCTCGCAGGACTGGCAGAACTTCGTCAAGTCCCCGCGGGCCAAGGCTAAGATCCGCGCGTACTTCTCCAAGGAACGCCGCGAGGAAGCGATTGAAAAGGGCAAGGAGCTGCTCACCAAGGAGCTGCGCCGTAATCAGCTGCCACTGCAGCGGTTAATGACCCACGAGTTGCTGACCACGGTGGCCACCAATCTGCACCACGTGGATATTTCAGCGCTCTACCAGTCGGTCGGTGATGGGCACACCAGTGCGCAGAACGTCATCGAACACCTGGTCTCGCTCACCGGGCCTCCGGCGGGAGAACAGGTCGATGAAGAAGCCGTCGTCAGCACCGCCCTGTCCAAGCCCACCACTGGCAACGACGCCGGCGTCATCGTGCAGGGTGTCGGTGATGTGCTGGTGAAACTCGCTCGTTGCTGCACCCCGGTCCCGCCGGATGAGATCCAGGGCTTCGTCACCCGGGGCGCCGGAGTATCGGTGCACCGCACCGACTGCCTCAACCTC
>DNHA01000342.1:5486-9131 GCA_003486025.1 Micrococcaceae bacterium
GTAGCCTGGACGGCCAAGCACCACGGGGTGTTCCTGGTAGAAATCCAAGTGGAGGCGCTGGACCGCAAGTCGCTGCTCTCCGATGTCACCCGGATCTTGTCCGAAAACCACCTGAACATTCTCTCGGCCAGTGTGCAAACCAGCCGCGAGCGGGTAGCGATCTCACGGTTCTCCTTCGAAATGGGCGATCCGAAGTTCCTGAGCCATGTGCTCAACCAGGTGCGGCGCATCGATGGGGTCTACGACGTCTACCGCACCACCGCAGGAAGCCGGCGCTAGATGCTGAACCCTGCGTAGCGCCAGCAAAATGCTGGGCAGTTACGCAGGGTTTGGCTCACCGGGCTGTTTCAGGCAGCGCGCGCCTCATAGGACTGCACCAACCGCAGTGCGCGCGCCACCGGGGCACTGGCTTCCAATTGCGCCAGGCTTTCGCCCACGGCCTCCAGATTCAAAAACGGATCACCGAGGCGCTGCACCTGATTGAACACCGAGGTGGCAATCGGCAACGGGTCATAGCAGGCCACATCGCATACCGTGCGCAAGGAACTGCTCAGCCGCACCCGCTGGCGATTGACCACATCCGCATCGCCGATCGGCAACTGCACAAATTCAAAATTCAGTCCGTTGCCCGGTCGATATGGCCGATGATAGACCTGCGATGAAATGCAGACGGTGTTCACATGGGGCAGCAGGCCATGGATCCACGCGGCGGTCTGCTGGCAGAAAATATCGGTTCTGCCAAAATGCCGGCCGGCAAGGAACGCGGCTATCTGCGCCCGCGCGGTCGAGTCATAACGGAACCTGCTTTCGACAAAACACCCGCCAATGGATTCGCGCAGCAGCCCCTGGGCAGCCATGGCGCCGAGCTCATTGCGGGTAAAAGGTTCGCCAGCGATCAACAGGTCTTCGGGGATACGCAACGCGGCGACGCGCTGCCCGGTAACTTTTTCCATAAAGCTACTGAACCAGCAAGCGCCGCCGCGTAGGGGGTGTTTATGCGATCTGTGGATTCTAGTCGAGATCCGCCGCAGACTTCTCCAGGGTGTTCAACCACATCTGGCGAGCCTCCAGGGCCTCCTGAGCCTTCGCGATCCGCTTGGCGTTACCCTGCTTCTTCGCTGCTTCAAGGTCGTCTTCCAACGCTGCAATGGTATCCTGCAGCTGCGAAAGCATCGAGTTCGAGCGGGCCTTGGTCTCCGGATTCGACCGGCGCCACTGCTCTTCTTCGGCGCCCTTGACGGCCTCTTCCACCTGGCGCAGGGCCGATTCCACTCGCTGGAGATCCGCGCGCGGCACCTTGCCGGCCGCTTCCCAACGGCTGCGAATTGAATCGAGTTTCTGCTTGGTGATGGCTAGATCCTTCACCGGAAGCAGGGCGCGCGCCTCATCGAGCAGCGCCTCCTTGACGATCAGGTTTTCACCGTATTCGGCGTCGACCTTCGCATTTTCCGCGGCGCGCGCCTGGAAGAACACGTCCTGCGAGGCACGGAATCGGCTCCACAGCGCGTCGTCATCCTTGCGTGAGGCACGGCGGGATTTTTTCCACTCGTCCATCAGCTTGCGGTACTCGGCGGCGGTAGCCGCCCAGTCGGTGGAGCTTTGCAGCGCCTCGGCGCGGCTGATCAGCTCCTCCTTGGCAGACTTAGCCTGCGCGTTGGTGGCGTCCAGCTGTGAGAAGTAGGCCCGGCGGTGGCGGTCAAAGGTGGTGCGCGCGGCACGGAAACGCTTCCAGAGCGCATCTTCGGTGGCACGCGGCAAGCGTACGGCCGAACGCTGGGTGCCCTTCCACGTTTCGAACAGTTCGTTCATCGCGGTGGAAGCGGTTTTCCACTGGATCTGCTCGGGACGCTTCTCAGCCAAGGCTTCGGCCTGCTCAACCAGGGCTTCGCGCACCTTAAGCTGTTCGGCGCGGGCGGCCTCGGTGACCTGGCGCTGTTCGCCAGCCAGGGCACTGACCGCGGTGCGTGCAGCGGCGATCCGCCCTTCGAGCTTAGGGATATCGCCGACCAGGTGGCGTTCGGCCACGGTGGCGGCCAAAGTATCCAGGGTCTTTGGCATATCGCCGCTTGGCGCCTTGGCGGCCACACGCTGTTCGAGCAGCATCAGCTGGGACAGGACATCGTCGTATTTGCGCACAAAGTAGGCCAGAGCCTCATCCTTTGTGGCATCCGGGTACTGTCCGACCGGGTGCTCGGCGCCGTCAATGATGACAAATACATGCCCATCGTCGGTGACGCGGGCAAATTTTGCCGCTTCTTCAAGGGGGGTACTGTGGTCGACGGGCTGAGCCACAACCTGCTTTGCCACTGGCTTATGCGCCTGTGGCAAGGGGATGTTCGGGCTGTCGTCGGATTTCTGACTGGTGGTCACCGCTGAAACTCTTTCGCTTTACTGTTCGCTTGCTTTGGCTAACTCTACCTGTGAGCTGCACTTCTTTGTAAGCCGACGTGCACAGTATTGCTGCCTGTTGCGTCGTAAGATGGATAGGCAACCATTTTGTATGAAGGAGTTTCATGGCACGCAAGGCCTCATTATCAGGTTTCCCCGAATGGCTTCCCGCCGAGCGGGTAGTCGAACAGCATGTGCTGGACACCTTGCGTCAGACCTTTGAACTGCATGGTTTTGCCAACATTGAAACGCGCGCGGTGGAAACCCGCGGGCAGCTGCTGCGCAAGGGCGAGATCGACAAGGAAGTCTACGGCCTCTCCCGGCTGGCGGCTGAAAATGAAAATAAGGACGATCCCAACGCCTTAGCCCTGCACTTTGATCTCACCGTGCCTTTCGCCCGCTATGTGGTCGAAAATGCCGGACATCTGGCCTTCCCCTTCCGCCGCTACCAGATGCAGAAGGTCTGGCGCGGCGAGCGTCCCCAGGACGGCCGCTTCCGCGAATTCACCCAGGCAGATATCGATGTCGTCGGTGATGGCACGCTCGCCTTCAGCTACGACGTGGAACTGGCACTGACCATTGCCGATGCACTGTCCGCACTGCCGATCGGCGACTTCCGTTTGCGCGTGAACAACCGCAAGCTGGCCGAGGGCTTCTACCGCGGTCTGGGTCTGGATGATCCGGACGCGGTGCTGCGCGCCATCGACAAGCTGGAAAAAATCGGCAACGAGGCGGTCGCCACGATCCTCATCGACGAGGTCGGCGCCACCCGGGAACAGGCCGACGCCGCGCTGGCCCTGGCTGCCATCCGCACGCTGGACACTTCCTTCGTGGAGCAGGTGCGCGCGCTGGGCGTAGAGCACGAACTGCTGGACACCGGGCTCGATGAACTCTTCCAGGTGATCGACGCCGCCTCCAAGCGTGCCCCGGGCAAGGTGATGGCGGACCTGTCCATCGCCCGCGGCCTGGATTACTACACCGGCACCGTGTACGAGACCGTGCTGGTGGGCCACGAATCCCTGGGTTCGATCTGCTCCGGCGGCCGCTACGAATCCCTGGCGTCCAAGGGGAAGAAGAATTACCCGGGCGTGGGCCTGTCCATCGGCGTGACCCGTCTGGTCTCGCGGATTCTTGCCGAAGAACTGGTCAGCGCCGCGCGCACCGTGCCTTCGGTGGTATATGTCACCTTGGCCGACGACGATTCCTGGCACCAGGCCCAAGACGTGGCCGCAGCGCTGCGTGGCCGGGGGATCGCCT
>DNHA01000066.1 GCA_003486025.1 Micrococcaceae bacterium
AATGCCGCGTCCGTAGCTGTGCCCGAAGATGCTCATGGCAAGTTCGGTGCCTCCGGCACCCATGAGCCCGGCAATGCCAACAATTTCACCGGCACGTACGTCTAGTGAGGCCTTGTCGACTACTACACGCTCATGCTGCGTGGGATGGTGCACGGACCAGTCGCGTACCTCGAAGACCACTTGGCCGATATTCGGTTCCCGGTCTGGGTAGCGTGCCGACAGGGCGCGTCCCACCATGCCCTGGATGATCCGGCTCTGCGTGGATCCGGGGTCCGCCATGTCCAGCGACTCCACGGTCTGGCCATCACGGATGATCGTGGTGTTATTGGCGATATCTTCAATTTCGCCCAGCTTATGCGAAATGATGATGCAGGTAATTCCCTGCTCACGCAGTTCGCGCAGCAGGTGGAGCAGATGTTCGGAGTCGTCATCGTTCAAGGCGGCGGTCGGCTCATCAAGGATCAGCAGCTTCACGTCCTTGTTCAGCGCCTTGGCGATCTCCACCAGCTGCTGCTTGCCCACGCCGAGCTGTCCAACCGGAGTGACCGGAGACTCTGCCAGACCCACGCGGGCCAGCAACTTGGCGGCACGCTGGTTTGCTTCTTGCCAGTCGATCAGTCCGCGGCGTTTGGTCTCGTTGCCGAGGAAGAGGTTCTCGGCCACCGAGAGGTAGGGCACCAGAGCCAATTCCTGGTGGATGATCACGATGCCTTCGGCTTCGGAATCCTTGATGCTCGAAGCCTTGAGTTCCTGACCGTTGAACAGGATTTTTCCGTCGTAGCTACCGTGTGGATAGACGCCGGAGAGCACCTTCATAAGGGTTGATTTGCCGGCCCCGTTTTCGCCGCAGATGGCGTGGATTTCACCTTGCCTGACGGAAAGGTTTACTCCGTCTAAGGCTTTGACCCCGGGGAATGTCTTGGTGATGTCCTGCATCTGCAGGATGGTGCTGTCCATGCTGGCGCCGTCCTTGTCGTGATCTGGGTACTGCATGCTTCCTGGTGACTGGGTTGGCGGGTGCTGGGCTTCAGCACCCGCCAACGCGTCGTACACCGAGTGCTACTTGGTCTGTCCTGCCTTGACCTCAGCGGCGGTGTAGTAACCGGAGTCAACCAGCAATGAGCTGATGTTGTCGGCGGTCACGACGTCCGAATCAAGCAGGAAGGAAGGAACAACCTTCTTGCCGTTGTCATAGGATTCGGTGTCGTTGGCTTCCGGCTCGGTACCCTCGGCGTAGGACTTCACCGCGGTGACTGCCTGGGAAGCCAGCTTGCGGGTGTCCTTGAAGATGGTCGAGTACTGCACACCGTCATCGATCAGCTTCACCGAAGCGATTTCGGCGTCCTGACCGGTGATGATTGGCAGCCCGTCCTTGATGGACTTGCCGTAGCCGGCGTTGGTCAGTGCGGTCTGGATGCCACGGGAGATCCCGTCGAATGGCGAGAGCACACCGTCAATCTTGGTCTTGCCACCGGCGTAGTGCGCGGTGATCAAGTCCTCCATGCGGCTCTGGGCTTCTTCCTGGCTCCAGCGCAGGGTTGCTGCCTGTTCGATCTTGGTCTGCTTGGACTTGACCACCAAGGTGCCGTCATCCATAAATGGCTTCAGGGTATCCATGGCGCCCTTCCAGAAGAAGTGCGCGTTGTTGTCATCGATGGAGCCGGCGAAGAGCTCGATATTCAGCGGGCCCTTCTTTCCGGTCTTCTCGCCCTTGTCATCAACAAGGCCCAGGCCGGTCAGCAGCGAGGTAGCCTGCTGCACACCGACCTTGTAGTTATCGAAGGTGACGTAGAAGTCGACGTTTTCGGTACCGTTGATCAGACGGTCATAGGAGATGATCGGAATGTCTTGGTCAGCTGCAGCCTGCAATTGGCTGGACAGTGCGGTGCCATCGATGGAGGCGACCACGAGGATGTCCGCACCCTTGGTGATCATCTGGTCGATCTGCTGCTGCTGAGTCGGGATGTCATCGTTGGCGAACTGCATGAAGACCTCGTAGCCGGCTTCTTCCAGCTGGGACTTCACGGCTTCGCCGTCGGCAATCCAACGCTCGGAGGTTTCGGTTGGCATGGCGACACCGACCTGGATATCTTCAGGCGCCTTGCTGTCGCCACCGGCTGCGTCGCCACTTCCCGCTCCGCCACCGCCGCATGCTGCCAGCGAGCCGACCAGTGCTAGGGATCCGAACGTGACTACCGCTCGGCGAGCCCAGTTATTCCGTGCCATCTTTTCCTCCTGCGTGTTCCGATTCGCTCCGGCGGTGCGACCGGGCTCACACTATGTTAGCGCTAACAACGTGCTTTGAGCCACTTTTTCGGAGAAGAATTTTTATTTCTCAAATTCAGAACACCATCTGCTGTGCAATGGGCCAGGAAATCTGACCTGCGGCAGGGGGAAATGAGCCTACTCAAGGGTAACAAGCGCCCGCGGACGCAACCGCCGTCGATGGTGAGCGGTTACCATGCCTGCAACTAACTAGCTTTCGGTACTACAACGACAGTGACCATCCCCGGATAAACTCCGGTGACGGCCGCTGAATATCAGTATTTCTTCGCTGAGACCGGCAACCACTGCGCGTCTGAGACACTGACGCGTTGTGAACACCATCGGTCCGTTCGGCTTCATAGCGTGCAAGGTTGGACAGACCATGAGTATCCATCGTCCACTCTTCGCTAAGCTCTTCCACCGATACCTCGATCCCACATACTTTGTGGTTGATCAGATGCACGGTTAGTATGCTCAGCAAGTCGAGGCACGAAATTGAGCAGGAAATCCTGACTCACATAAATGGTGGACTCAATTCAATGGTGGCGAGTGACCACCTCACCGTAGAAATTTCCGTCGAAGACGTTCAAGGTGAAGTGCTGGTGCGCTCAGAAATTCTGGCTTGATCCGTGGCCAAAAATTCTCGCTATATTCTTCGCAACTTGTGCATCATCGACGTGGTTCGGCAAGCGCGTCTAGGCTCAGGGCGTCCGTATCTCGCGCAGTTAGATAGTGAGTAGAAAACACTGGTTTTTCTTACCGTGCATGGCAGAGGCTAGCAACAACGTTGCCGGCCCCTGCCCCTGAATNNTTCGATTCAGATTCACTCTGCGAGCAAACATTATCTACGTTCCACTCGCTCAAAAACGGAAGATCAATGCACCCAACCGAGACCTATGCAAGAGTCCAGTGACATTAGCGTGGCTATGCCACGAAATTTTGAGCCTAGGTAAATGTTGACCGCATTGAGCAAGTAGGACGAGAATGATTCAATCGCTTTGCACTAGGCAGAAAGGTGGGTTGCATTGTCTACGGCCTCCGCTCTGCTGAATAAGCCGATAACCGGTATTTGGCTCCGCTTACGTGACACGTTGCGCCACGAGCTGTGGCCCTTGCCATTTATTGCGGTGGTCCTCGGAATTGTTGCTGGCGTCCTCCTTCCGTGGCTGGAGGGCGACCCAGAAAAAGTTTCTGCCACTTTGACGAGCGTTCTGGTAGGGGGCGGTGCCGATGCCGCGCGGAGCCTTCTAACCACCATCGCCGGAAGTACCATAACGGTGACGTCGTTGACCTTCTCACTGACCGTCGTCACATTGCAGTTGGCCAGCAGTCAATACACCCCTCGAATGCTCAGGACGTTCTCCTCTGATCGCATGGTGCACTGGACGCTGGCAATTTTCCTAGGCACCTTCGCATACTCTCTGATGGTTCTGCGGACCATCAGGTCCGCAGATTCCGTCCCTGAATTTGTCCCACACCTCTCGGTAACTTTGGCCTTCATTATGGGATTAGGCAGCATCGCAGCGCTCGTGTTTTTCCTGGCTCACCTTGCTCGGGAAATTCGTGTGGAAAACATCTTCGACCAAGTGCGCAAGAGTGCAATTTCAAGCATCGAAACCTATTACCCGCTAGCCGGGTCCGGGAGTTGGCGCTCCCTTCCTACTCACCCGCAAACTTTGCTGACCTCAACAAAGAGTGGTTTTCTCACCTCGGTCCAACTCGAATCAATCGCAAACTTTGGAACACTACATGGATTCACGATCCACCTCACCGCGCAGCCTGGAGACTTTGTCCTAGAGGGAACCACGCTAGCGATTTTGGCCGGTCCTCCGCTCACCGAAGAAGAGGCCGAGCACTTCACTACCAAGATCAACACCTGGGTGGCGCTTGGGCCCGAACGCACGCAGCTCATGGACACAACTTTTGCGCTCAGCCAGTTAGCCGATATCGCTGCTCGGGCACTATCTCCGGGTATCAACGACCCCACGACCGCTATCCACGCAATTCGTCACGCATCGGTGGCGCTCATGCGGGCTCTAGGTCGCGACTGCGGACCCTTGGTCTACCTCGATGCCGAGACAGGGACCGGTGCCACTTTGCCGCTTCCAGACTTTGCGGAGCTGCTGGATAGGACCTTCACGCCCATCCGCACCTACGGATACCAAGACCCAAGCGTCTCGCTTAGCCTGGCATCTGCCATCGGTGGTCTTGCCGCTAACGACCCTGACCACCGCCAGCGCAGGGTCTTCCTGGATTTCCTGCAGAATCTGGAGGACTCCGTGCACGGATCTTCCATGACCTCACGTGATCAACAAAAGATCCTCCATGGCATCACACGATCTCGAGAATCGTGTTCAGGCTAGCAGGCAGCACCATTAACCGGCGTCGCGCTGGACGCAAGTATCTGCCTTCTAATCTTCGGTAAGACAGCACCAAAGCTCCGGAGAAAAGCTCTCAGGCCTTCCTCCGGGTTCCCCGAAAATGACAACGAGCATTGAGAATCGCATGGCTGTCGATCAAATGATTATCGGCTCAGTTCTTACAGGCCCTGAGCCAGGCGATAGTAAGCCTGGTTCAATCGCACCTGTTCGGCGAATCCGCGACGCGTAGTGTTCTCGTCAATGACTAGCAATTCGGTTCCCGCAATTTCTGCGAAGACCTCAAAAGCCTCAATGCCGGCGGCTGTAGACATCACCGTGTGGTGCGCTCCA
>DNHA01000106.1 GCA_003486025.1 Micrococcaceae bacterium
GTAGCGGTGTTTGCCGACTCAGGCCTGACGCCAACTCCTGCGGTCAGCCACGCCATCTTGGTGCACAATGCGGGTGGTGGAGACCAAGCCGATGGGCTGATTATCACGCCTTCGCACAACCCTCCGGCGGACGGTGGTATCAAATACAACCCACCACACGGCGGTCCAGCAGAATCCGAAATCACCGCACCAATCGCAGCGCGCGCCAATGAACTCATGGTCACCGGGGAAATTCTTCGCGGAACCGCTCATGCCCAAGATTTTGATTTCCGTGAACTGTACATCACCGATTTGGCTACGGTGATCGACTTTAAAGCGATTGCCGATTCTGGTATTTCGATTGGCGCCGATCCGCTAGGTGGCGCCTCGGTACATTACTGGGCCGAGATTGGCCGGCGCTACGGGTTGAACTTGACCGTGGTCAACGAACAGGTGGATCCGCGCTTTGGATTCATGACCTTAGATAAAGATGGCAAGATCCGGATGGACTGTTCCTCGGCACATGCGATGGCTTCGCTGGTAGCCAACCGCGACAAATTCGACATCTCCACGGGCAATGATGCGGATGCCGACCGCCACGGTATTGTCACCCCGGATGCCGGGCTGATGAACCCGAACCACTTTTTGGCGGTAGCGATCGATTACCTACTGACCCACCGCCCTCAGTGGCCCGCAGATGCACAAATCGGCAAGACGCTGGTCTCCTCGGTGCTGATCGACAAGGTAGTTGCCGCACACAGCCGTGTACTGCGCGAGGTGCCAGTAGGTTTCAAATACTTCGTCGAACCGCTGGCCTCAGGCAAGGTGGCGTTCTGCGGAGAGGAATCGGCTGGAGCCAGCTTCTTGGATTTCACCGGTCAGGCATTCAGCACTGACAAGGACGGGCTCATGTTGGCGCTCCTGGCCAGCGAGATTCGTGCGGTCACGGGCCAAAGCCCAAGCCAGCGCCATGCCGAGCTAGTAGCCGAGCATGGCGCAAGCTTCTACGACCGGTTTGACGCGCCGGCTAACCGTGAACAGAAATCGGTTCTGGGCAAGCTAAACCCGCAAGCTGTCACGGCAACCGAACTCGCCGGGGACCAGATCACCACAAAGCGCACCGAGGCCTCGGGTTTTGCCATCGGCGGGCTGAAGGTCTCCAGCGAGCACGCTTGGTTTGCCGCACGCCCCTCGGGAACCGAAGATATCTACAAGATTTATGCGGAGTCCACGCGTTCTGCAGAGCACCTCGCGCAGGTTTTGCGCGAGGCGCAGGTCATCGTAAATGCTGCGCTTAGCGCAGGGTCCACGGATCGATCTTAACCTCTGGTTGTTTGCGGGTCACCCACCAGTGGCCCGCCCAGAGTAGCAGGAAGAGCGGTAGACCGATGTAGCTGGAGAGCACCTCTAGCACGCGGCCTTGAACGACTGCCTCGTAGTTCTGTCCGGCGATCACCACGATCAAGATGACAAAAGCAAGGATAGGCCCCAACGGGAATAGTGGTGCCTTATAGGGCAGTTTTGCCAGGTCCTGACCACTGGCTATGTATGCCTTGCGGAACTTGTAATGACTTACCGCAATACCCACCCAGGCGATAAACCCGGAGAGTCCGGAGACATTGAGCAACCAAGTATAGGCAGAGCCCTGGCCAATAATTGCGGTGAGGAACCCGAAAAGTCCTACCGAAGCAGTCAATAACATCGCGGGGACCGGAACACCACGACGGTTTAGGCGAGCAAAGATCTTCGGGGCCTTGCCATCAAGGGCCATCGAGTAAAGCATGCGAGCTGAGGCATATAGCCCAGAGTTGCCCGCCGAGAGAATCGCAGACAGGATCACCGCGTTCATCAACGCGGCAGCAAAGGCGATACCCGCCCGCTCGAAGACCATAGTGAACGGAGAGCTGGCAATGTCAGCTTCCCCGCTGGAAAGCAGGCTCGGATCGGCGTATGGAAGCAGCGTGCCAATAATGAAGATTGCGCCCACGTAGAAGAGCATGATGCGCCAGAAGATCGCCTTGATGGCCTTGGGAATATCGCGCTGCGGATTCTCCGCTTCACCTGCGGCCACACCAACTAGCTCGGTGCCCTGGAAGGAGAAGCCGGCGATCATGAACACCGATACCACCGAAAGCCAGCCGCCCACGAAGGGCGCGTCTCCGTTTGACCAGTTGCTGAAGCCCGGGGAGCTGTCACCCATAATGCCCAAGATCATCGCGATACCGCAGGCCAGAAAGACGATGACGGTGATGACCTTGATCATCGCGAGCCAGTATTCACTTTCGCCAAAGGCCTTGGTGGACAGCGCGTTCAGCCCGGTGAGTAGCAGCAAGAAGACACCCGCCCAGATCCATCCCGGAACATCTGGCAGCCAGTAAGACATGATGATGCCCGCCGCCACTAATTCCGCAGCCACGGTAATTGCCCAGTTGAACCAGTAGTTCCAGCCGATAGCAAAGCCAAAGTGGCGGTTGACGAAGACCGAGGCGTAGGTCTGGAAGGAACCGGAAACCGGCAGCCGGGCACTCATTTCACCCAGTGACTGCATCAAGAGCAGCACCATCGCGCCGATGAGCGCATAGGCCAGCAGTGATCCGCCGGGTCCAGCTTGAGCGATGGTGCCCCCGGATGCCACAAAAAGCCCGGTGCCGATAGACCCGCCAATGGCAATCATCTGCATATGGCGGGCCTTGAGACCGCGCTTCAAGCCATCGGTGGGGGCTGCGGTCTTGGTCATGCGAATGCTCCTGATTTAAGGTTTTTGGGCCTTAACAAGCATTCCACCTCGGCCGGCTCAACAGCTATGAACCGCGCTACAGTAAGCGATCAATAATCTTTCGCTTAGCCCACGTATATGGAGGATATATTGCGCTCAGAGTGTCAATGACCGTCGTTTTGCTGAGTTCTGAACGAATTTGCGAAAGACGATCGAAACCATACTTGCCGTGGTACGAGCCCATTCCACTAGCGCCCACCCCACCGAAGGGCAGCGACGGAATAACCATTTGAGCCAGTGGCGCGTTGTGCACGATGGCGCCCGCACGCACCCGATCGGAAAAGATCGACTGCAGCCGCGGGGACTCGCTCATCAGATACGCAGCCAACGGGGAAGGGCGCGCGGCGATGAATTCAAGCGCTTCATCGAAGGAGGCCACCTCGATGACCGGCAGGATGGGACCGAAGATTTCCTCTGTCATCAACGGCGAGTCCAGATCAACGTTGCGCATGATGGTCGGTGCGATACGCAGCGTTTGCTCGTCGTAGTCACCACCGTGGGCAATATCGCCCGAGCCAAGCATGCTCACGAGCCGGTCGAAGTGTTTGCGGCTGACGATGCGGCCAAAATCCGGATGGTTTATCGGATCCTTGGCGTAAAAACTGGTGATTGCCTGGCCAAGGCGGTTAACCAGCGCATCGGTATCGGCGAAGGACAGCACGTAGTCCGGAGCGACACAGGTTTGGCCTGCATTCATGAACTTCGCATAGGCCAGACGCTTGGCGGTCGGCAAAAGGTGGTTATCAACCACGGCTGGGCTCTTTCCACCTAGCTCCAGCGTGGTGGGGGTCAGATGTTTCGCCGCGGCCTGCGCGACGATGCGGGCAACCTTTTCTCCGCCGGTGTAGAAAATGTGATCCCAGCGCGCTGCAAGCAGCTCCGTGGCGGTATCCACGCCGCCCTCGACTACCGCGTAAACCCGGGAATCCAGATACATCGGCAGGAGTTTGGCCAATACCCCGGAGGTAACCGGGGCTAGCTCGG
Organism: Micrococcaceae bacterium; assembly: GCA_003486025.1. GTDB lineage: Bacteria > Actinomycetota > Actinomycetes > Actinomycetales > Micrococcaceae > Glutamicibacter. The sequence continues at coordinate 3,740 of DNHA01000106.1, forward strand.
AGGGTTTCAACAGCGCAGCGTTGCCTGCGGCGATGGCAGCAACTAGCGGGGCGAGCATCAGCTGCAGTGGATAGTTCCACGGCCCAATAATTAGTACTACGCCCAACGG
>DNHA01000097.1 GCA_003486025.1 Micrococcaceae bacterium
GGGAACGCAGTCAAGTCGCGGTAAATCAGATGGAAGAGAGCCGCGAGCAAAACCGGGTCGCGATTGAACGCGAACGGAAAAACATCGCTCGGGATCTGCACGATATTGTCGCCCACGACATCACCGTGGTCGCCATGCAGTCTAAAGCTGCAAAATTTGCCAACAGCGGCCAGGCCGCCATCGATGCAATCGACATCATTGCCAAGCTCAGTACCGAGACGCTCCACGACTTAAGGCTGATGCTCAATGTCTTGCGCACCGACGGCACAATGAGTGATACGTCGGGCGGAAGTGCTGATAAACCGGCGGCAACCACTGTTTATGCAGTTCAAGGCCTGCAGATCTTTTCGCAACGGTTAAAAGATTCCGGTTTTTCTGTGAGCTCTCACACCGATGAAAAAATCTCTGAACTCCCGCGTTCTGCGCAGACTGCGTTATATCGAGTGATGCAGGAAGCGACGACGAACATAATCAAACACGGTAAGCGCGAGGGTTCCTGTGAACTGCGTTTAGAGATCGCGGGGTCGAACGCGATCCTTGAAATGACTAATCAGATACCGAAGTCGAGGCCCAAAAAGAGTGACCTGCCGGTCGGTGGAATTGGCCTTATTGGTATGCAAGACCGGATGAATGCCTTCGGTGGCCGCTTCAATGCAGAGGTTGTAGATGACCGTTGGGTACTCACCGCCTGCATCCCGTTCTAGGCCCTACCCTCCTACTTAAGTATGATTTCGCTTTTCTGGGAATCGCGATAAGTTATAGATGTATCGGTGAAGACCGATCACCGCAGGGAAATTGGTGATGTTTTGCGAGTGGCATCATCAAGAGTTCCGCAGTGATTAAAAGGTACGTTGCGTCATGGACGAACTGATCTTTCTTCGGCGTTGTGCCCCCATCGCACGCCTGAGTTTGTTGGTGGCGCGACGTACCTTTTATAACCTCACAGATACCTTTTGTGCTACAGCTCACATGACTGATGTGGAATGTCTTAGACCGAGTTTTCCGTTATAGCTCTTGGAGACAATCAACTTTCGAGAGTGAGCATCACATGTCGGTTCAGACTGAAACCCAACCATACGAAATGCTGAGCATTAACTCGGACGCGGCGGATCAGCTGTTCTTCGAGGCCCGAAGCGCAAACGCCTTTAGCGATGAGCCGGTCTCAGATGAAGTTCTTGATGCTATCTACGACACCATGAAAATGGGTCCCACTCTCATGAACAACCAGCCACTGCGCATCACTTGGGTGAAAAGCGCAGAAGCTCGTCAAAAGGTTTCAGAGACTATGGCCGGGACTAATGCACAGAAAGCGCTGACCGCACCGGCACTAGCCGTTCTTTCGTTCGATACCGAGTGGCACGAAGAATTCCCATCCTTCTTCCCGCATGCTCCAGAACGCAAAGCAATGTTTGAAGACCAAGGCGCGCGCACCGCTATCGGAAATAACAACGCATGGCTGCAGGCCGGATACTTCATCATGGCTGTACGTGCCGTTGGTCTGGCTGCTGGCCCCATGGGTGGCTTTGATTCAGCTGGGGTTGACGCCGTGGTGAACACCGATGGCCGCAACAAGTCGTTCTTGATTGTGAATGTGGGCAAGCCAGGCGCTGACGCATGGTTTGATCGACTTCCGCGCCACGACGCGCAGTTCGCTACTCGCAGCATCTAAGCACTTTAAAAGAGTAAAGGGGTTCTCAGCAGCAAATTTAATTGCTGCTGAGAACCCCTTTGGCCTTTAGTGAGAGGGGTGCTCGCCGTCTCCCGATGGATCATTTTCAAGAACGTGGTCCGACACCTTGGAAAGTGCGCGCTCAAGTGCTGACCGAAGAATCACCGGTACGGTGATTTCCTCTTCCAAGGCCAGTAGGCCTTCGCGTTCAAAGGTGCGCAGGATGGTTTCGACCTGTGGGACCGCGACCTCAAGACTTGAGATGAGGTGGTGTTGCTCAACCGGCAGGTCGTCTTCGGAAGGGATATGCAATGCAAATTCGGTGCGTGGCGGCTTCGAAGAGGCAGCATGAGTGAGAAGCCCTGCGACCATTTCAGCAACCTGGGCCTGCCCGGGAGTCTGCAAGGTATTGATCAGCACATGCGAATAGATGATCTCGGCGAGCAGTTCCTTGATCAGGCGCGCGCCAGCTCCGGTGGATGCGAGAAGCGCCTCGCGAAGTGATTCGGTGGGTACAGCCTGCGGTGAGCTGTAGCGAAGCATGGCGGTGCCGATAAAGGCATCCCAGTAAGCGGCCAAGCGGGGGATTGATGCCAAGTCCGCTACCACGGTTCCGTCTTCGGGCTCCCAGGGATTGGCTTCTGGGGTGCTGGATTCATCAACGGTGACCATGAGGCCCAGAGCCTCAGCTGCTTCTTGCAGCGTTTGCCCGCTGATCATTCCTGTTGGATCGCTTGGCTTGCCTTCGCCGACCCACTGAATCAGTTCACGTGCCGCATAAACGAATGGCATGGATTCCAGGACCGAGTTGGCTTCTTCATCGTCCATGAATGGAGCAACGATGGGGGAATCGCCGGCCATACGAGAGAGGAACTCAAAAACTTCCTTGAATTCCTCAACGTTGCCGCCAAAATTCGCGGTGGTGCCTAAGAAAGTCAGGTAGTGCTTGAGAATGGCGGCGCTAGCCTCGGAGACTTCCTTGCCTATGGAAGCTAAGTGCCCCAGCTGTTCGCCAAGAATGGTGGGGTCCAATGTGGTGACATCCACGCTCTTGCGTAGTTGTGCATGAGCAACCAGCAAAGTGGTGAGACCTTCTAATCCAGCGCGTGTTTCGCTTGCTGGCTGGCCATCAGCTTGAAAATGGCGGAATAGCTGAGATTTGAACGGCTGCAGGGCCTGTCGAACTTCAGATTCAAACGGTGCGCTACTAGCCCCAGCTTGGCGTGCTGGATGGCCCGAGGAGGCCTTTTTCTTGGCGGGCTTGCGTGATGCCATGATCTGTTGCTGTTCCTTCGCTAAACGGGAAAAGGTCGTCACTTCCAGTCTACGCAGGGCGCTCAAATCGGTGTTGTTCAGTGGAAGTCATCGTAATCACCAGCCGGGAATAGCGAGGGGATACTTTCAAAGACCCGCATTTTCTACGGCGAAAACTTGAAATTGCAGCTGAAAATACAGATCACACATATATGTGGCTGCCGTCACCGTTGAATCCTCAGTGCCCGTTGATTTTCCCTGCAGTTCGCGCGACAGTGAAGGCATAAGGCTCTTTTGATGAGCCATAAAAGTCTTTCGAGGAGAGTAGCCCATGGCGGTAACACCAGCACCGGATCATGTCGTAATTGTTGGTGCAGGATTCGTTGGATTGTCGACGGCCTGGTACCTGCAAGAAGCCGGCGTCAAAGTTACCGTAGTGGACCGTGGTGGCGTGGCTTCGGGTTCGTCGTGGGGAAATGCGGGCTGGCTGACTCCGGCATTGACCTTGCCTATCGCAGAGCCATCGATCTTCTCCAGTGGTTTGAAGATGATGTTTGACCCGGCCTCACCGCTATACATTCCGCTGAAGGCTGATGGAAAGCTTCTGCGCTTCCTTCTTGGTTTCACCTGGCACTCCACTCCTAAAAAGTGGGAAGAGGCCATGCGTATTTACTCCGAAATCGGCACCCACGGGCTGGATGCCTTTGACGAGATTTCTGAGGGCACCTCGGCTGGTCCTGGGGTGGCAGAAAAAACCAAGCCAGCAGATCCTTTCCTTACCGGTTTCACCTCGTTCAAGGACCGCGATGCGCTCCTGCATGAATTCGAGATGATTCAGAAGACCGGCGGGTCTGTGGACTATGAGTTGCTCAGCGGTGATGAACTACGCGCTATCGAGCCGACCCTCTCCAATAATGTTGCAGCTGGCGTAGCGATCAAAAACCAGCGCTACATCAACCCACCAAAGTTCATGGAATCATTGGCAGAATCCGTTGTTGCCCGGGGTGGAGACATCATCGGTTCGTTCAACGTCACGGATGTGCGCGATAACGGTGGATCGGTGACCGTCATTGGCTCCGAGGGACGGGCGATCACCGCAGATCACGTGGTGATGGCAACCGGTGCATGGATGACTGATCTGGCTAAGAAATTTGGTGTTAACGTGGTGGTCCAAGCGGGCCGCGGTTATTCGTTCACGGTTGAACCAGAAAGCATGCCAACGCACCCGATTTACTTCCCTTCCCAGCGCGTTGCTTGCACGCCATTGGGGGATCGATTCCGCATTGCCGGAACTATGGAATTCCGCGACGTGAACCACAAACTGGAGCCAAAACGCATCGAAGCAATTGTCGCTGCTGCAGCACCGGTATACCAAGGAATCAATTGGGAAAACCGCAAGGAAGAGTGGGTGGGAGGTCGCCCATGCACCGCCGATGGCATGCCGTTGGTTGGACAGACTTCTTCGCCGCGCGTCTCGGTGGGTGGTGGCCATGGCATGTGGGGCGTTGCCCTAGGACCATTGACCGGCAAGATTCTCGCCGAGCAGATTACCGGGCAGACCGTTTCCACCTTGGCACGCCACTTCAATCCATTGCGTAAGGGTTTCTAACCCCGCAAAAACATCCGAACGCCGAGGGCTCGGTTTTTCATTGTTGATCGATGATAAACCGAGCCTTGTGCATTGCGATGCTAGGCCACTGGTTCCCATCGTTCGCGAAGCCAATCGATGGCCGCGTCGCCCTGTGCTTGTTGGAAATTGCGCAGGGTCGGCAGACCTGGCGGTGCCGGCTGCCGGGCGCTATCGATGAAATATCCGGCCATCCCGGCAAGGAACCCATCAATACTTTCTGCCGGCAATCCTGCGAAAACTGGATGGGCACCCAGGACGGATGCTACGTCGAACGCCGCGTCGTGCAAGCGCACATTTATGAGTACCGATAACGCGTCAAACCACGGAACCCCGATGCACGCCCAGGGCCAATCGATGAGGTAGGCGCCCTCTTCGGTCAGCAGAAGATTGTCTGAGCGAATATCCGAGTGCACCAAAGACTGCCCTTCGAGGCAAGATAATCCGGCGTGCGCACTGCCTTGGAGTCGTGGGAGATGAGCAGCAATCCACGGATCTAAGTTCGCCGGCAGATCGGTCCCGATACGGTCCCACCCGGTGAACTCAGCTGCCACCTCGGTGCGCAGTTCAGGTAAATGCGCCAAAGTGTTCGGTACCGGATGGCTGCCTACTGCATGCAGCGAATCGAGTACTCGTTCAAGCTCGATACGTGTCCACGGTGTCGTGGGATGGGAACCCGGAATATCTTCAAGAACCAATGCCACCCAGCCCCGATCTTCATATGACCCCAGATACTTCGGAACTGGCAAAGTCCTGGGCAGCAAGGCAGAGATCTTCGCTTCGGCTCGATGCAACCGTGGCGCGACAGCATTGAGCGAGCTGCCGACGGCTTTAACAAATGCCGTACGTCCATCGGCGGTAAGCACCCGGTCCGCCGTACCAGGGGAAAACCCGCCTTGCTGGCCGTGCGCTTCAACTACCGGTGAGCCGAGTATGCCTTCAACCGCCTCCCGGACATGGTCAGGAAGCTGCGACCAGCTGATTCGCGGAGTCCACGGAGTCATCACGCAGCGATCCTTCTTTCTGCGGGGCTTCGAACGAGCAGGCTCATAGTTACCCCAGGTCTTGTTCACCTAAGCATGGCGAGAAGATTCATTGGCAAGAATTGACTTGTACCCTTCGCGGTAACTTGGGAAACGCGGAAGGAAACCCGACGCTAGGAGCCGCGCATTATTTAGCCGACGGTCCGAAGCGTTTCGCGACGCTGGAGATTCGGGCGAGAGCTCGGGTATTTCCGAGCCAAGTTCTTCAGCGAGGAAGAGATAAACGTCTGCAAGCCGGGCTGGTTCGCTGTCTGTAGCCAGATACAGCGCTTCGGCCTTTTCGCCTAGCGAAGCCACATGGACGATGGCTTGGGCAAGATCATCGCGGTGGATCCGGTTAGTCCAGTGAGACTGGGCCGGTAGCCGCGCCGAACCCGAACGCACCTGATCGATCAGTCTGGTGCGTCCCGGTCCGTAAATTCCTGAAGCTCGCAAAATCGTCAACGGAAGACCACTTGTGGCCAGCAAGGTCTCGGTATCTGCGAGTACCTTCGCGGTCGGGCGGGCCGGCGCAAGAGGCGCGGTCTCATTGACCAGTTGTCCCTCGGAACCGCCAAGGACCGCCGAAGAAGACACGTAAATGAGTCGTTTGAGGCGTGGGCAGGAGGCTTTTAAAGCATCAATCAATCGATGCGCTGTCTGCAGATAGCCTCGCTCATATCCGGTCACATCCCGGGTGGCCGGCACCGGGGTAAAGACAACAAGATCAGTTTCCGGATCAATCTGTGCCCAAGAATCTGCTTTGAGCAGGTCGACGTCATATCCGGTGAAAACCGGCGGAAGCTTCGAGCTGTCACGACGCCACGCGGTGATTTGATGGCCGGCATCGTGAAAGCGCAGCCCTGCCTCGGTTGCGACGTCTCCGCAACTGATCAAAAGTATTTTCATCTGGCACCTCCAACCTAGCGAGGCATCCAGAACGGTGCCCCTGTTCTAACCATAAAGCGTGACGTGGCGCGCGCTAAACATGAAGAAGCCGAAGGTGCAACACAAAGCTCGATAAATCGATAAAATAGGGTCGTTGTATGCCTTTGGCCGCTGGTCGAATGATCGCGGGGTGCGGGTAAAAGCCGAACCGGGAGGATTGGCTCAAAACGATCACCATAAAGGGGTGCAAGAAGATTCATTCTTCAATTTTTCGCAAGGTCCATCCAGGTACGGCAGTACTTGAAATCCTGATGGTTGCGGCACTAATTGTTGTGCTGGCTGCCATTGAACCGACCGGGTGGGATCTATCGGTATATCGCGAAGGTGCGTTGACGCTATTGCGTGAACCGGAAGCCCTTTATGGACCGTTTGTGGGTCCAGCGAATTCGCCGGGGCTGCCGTTTACCTACCCGACCTTTGCGGCTATTTTGTTCTTGCCGATGGCATTTTTCCCCTATTGGGTGTCGGTTACGCTCACCATGGCTGCCTCGATTATCCTGACTTTTTTTGTTGCCAAGGATCTGGCCGCACGAGTGGTGGGAAAATGGCCCGCACTTAATTCGGTGCTCACGCCGCTGACCTTGACGAGCATAATGCTGATGTCGGCTCCCTTCCGCGACACCGTTTGGTTTGGACAGATCAACATCTTGATTCTCGGCGCCTGTTACCTCACCTTCGTGCGCTACAAGTCTCTGATGCCGTTTGTGATTGCCGTAGGAATCTGTGCCGGCATCAAGCTGACGCCGATCGCATTTTTGATTCTGCCTTTTGCCATGCGTAAATGGCGTGCGATGTTCGTTGGAATTGCCACTTTTATCGGTACCCAGCTTGTAGGCCTAATTTTCCAGACACAGAACACCTTGGACTATTGGCTGGACGTCGTGCGGGATCCTTCGCGGGTAGGAAACGTAGGGTATATCGACAACGTATCCCTGCAAGGATTGCTTGAGCGGCTGAACGCACCATCCCTGGTGTGGCTCATCTTGGCACTGGGCGTGGGGCTTTCTTTTGTTGCCCTGCTGTGGAAGCTCTATGGGCACGTACAGCGCGTGGTGTTGCTCGGCATTGCTTCGGCCTGCCCCTTGCTTGTCTCTCCGGTGAGCTGGTCCCATCACTGGGTCTGGTTGCCGGTCATCACGTTTGCGTGGATAGTCGTAGCGTTGGAGCTCACGCCGGTACTGCGACGCACGATGCTCGGTGCGTTAGCTCTGACTTATCTGATTCTGTCGATTGGGTCTAAAAAAATTGTGGCTTTTGCCGGTTACTTCCCGGATGGAGAACTGCCTGCTTGGTGCTACGTATTACCCGCGGTGCCGGTGCTGACCCAGCTGCTGTGTCTGGTGATTGCTTTGGTGAACGTCAAAAGAATTGTGAGCAGCAAGCCTGTTCCGGTGCCCTCTCACAGCTGAGTTTGGTTCTCGCGCACGCACTGTACAATTCTTAGTATTCGAATGTTTGTTCTAGCTAAGGATGGTGTCCAGATGCGGGATGCCGAATCAGTGATGCCTCCAGGAACAACCCAAGGACCGGTGCAGGCCGTTTCCGCCATGGGGTTCCCATCTCCGGCACGCGACTATTTTGATGGCGGGCTGGATCTGAATAGATTGCTCGTTCATGATCGGGTTGCCACGTTCATCATGCGGGTATCGGGACACTCAATGCACTCTGCAGGAATTTATGACGGCGACGAAATCATCGTGGACCGCTCCCTGCCGGTTAAACACGGGACCATGGTTGTGGTGAGCTTGAACGGGCAGATGCTGGTCCGACGGTGGCAGAAAGAGGGATCGCAAGTGGGATTGCTCAGCGATGAATCACCGCTGCCGGTGCTCCTCACCGAAGGAGATGAAGTTGAGGTTTTCGGCGTGATCACTAGGTGTCTGCACTATGTCCGCTGAACCGCGAACATCCGGGCACAGTGATCACGTTGCCTTAGTAGACGTGAATAACTTCTATGTCTCTTGCGAACGCATCTTTGACTATTCCTTGCGTAACCGTCCGGTAGTCGTGCTCTCCAACAATGACGGCTGTGTTGTCGCCAGATCGCAGGAAGCCAAAGACCTGGGAATCGCCACGGGCGAGCCATTTTTCAAGGTGCGCCGCCTCATGGACAGCCACAATCTTGCGGTGCGTTCGAGCAACTATGAGCTTTACGGGGATATATCAGCTCGGGTGATGGAACTCCTGGGCCGCTTCGGTACCTGGCAGGAAGTGTATTCCATCGACGAATCATTTATCGGCCTCAATGGAACACCGGAACAGGTCCGCGACACTGCCGTGCAGATCCGCGCCGCAATTACTCAGTCCATCGGGGTGCCGGTCTGCGTAGGGGTATCTGCGACTAAAACCCTTGCTAAATTCTCTAACCACATCGCCAAACACAATCCGACTATGGACGGAGTGTGCATTGAACAGTTGATGGAGCCGGCGCTGGTCTCCAGAATCATGTCACAGGTTCCCGCCACAGATGTGTGGGGCGTGGGCAAAAAGACCGGTCAAAAATTGACTGGGATGGGCGTTCAAAGCATTGCCCAACTCAAGGCCTCCGACCCGCAGCTAATCCGCAAGAAGTTCTCTGTCGTATTGCAACGCACGGTGATGGAGCTCAACGGTCAACGCTGTATCGGGCCGGTGGAAGAACGCTCGGATAAAGGCCAAGTAATGTTCACTCGTTCCTTCTCCAGCCCTGTGCGAACTCGTGAAGCGATGGATCAGGTGATGTCCATCTACGCACAGAAAGCAGCAAGCCGTCTGGCCAGCGAAGGCCGTTACGCGAGTTTGCTTACGGTCACGGCAGGGACCAGCCGCTTTGCTACCTCGGCCGCATCATTCCCGAGCGCCCAAATACGTCTCGTCAAGCCCACCCGAGATCCAATTGTGCTGACGAAGATTGCGGTTGCGGCGATGAACGAGTTGATGGAGCCAGGTATCGACTACGTCCGCGGGGGAGTGATCCTCTCCGGGCTGAGTGAACACCCCGGCGCCGATGAGCTGGACCTGGGACTGCTAGGCTCAGCGTCCGCTGAAGATTCCGAAAAAGCCAATGTCAGCGATGTCGTGCAACAGGTTTCCCAGCGGTTTGGCGCAAAGGCCATCGGCCTGGGCAGTGCCGGCCTGGCCAAAGCGCCGGAATGGTCCATGAAGCGCGAACATATGTCACCGCGCTACACCAGTGACTGGGACGAGCTCTTGACCGTGCAAGCATGAAGGTTTTGGTGACACAATAGCGTTCATGTCTATTGTGCTGCGTCGAACGGTGGGGCTGAGCTTGCTCGGCACCCTTCTACTGAGCGGTTGTACGGCCCCCGCAGAAAACGCGGACCAGCCTACGCCGGGGACTTCTGGGACAGCTCAGCCCAGCACACCGAACCCCTCAAACTCCGAATCAGCTACTGAGCCCACAGCTGCAGCCAGCTCGGCCAGCCCCACAGAGGCAGACCCGGAAGCGCAACTGCAACAGCAAGCGGTGGAGCTCGCCGACTCGATGAGCCTGTCTGAGCAGGCGCGGAGCTTGGTCATGGCGGGTGTCTCGGCAGATGGCGCCTCAGCGGCACAAATCGCTTCGCTGAAGAAGTCGGGAATCTCAAATGTTTTCCTTCGCGGCAGGTCCCAGCTTCCGCACTCCAAGATTTCAGCCAGTGTGCGCAAACTCCACGAAGGGTTGGAATCCAACGTTCCCGAAGGACTGCCTGTCTGGGTAGCCACCGACCAGGAAGGCGGCTTTGTCCGGGTGCTGCAAGGGACCGGCTTCAGCAAGCTGCCCACCGCATTAGAACAGGGTGCCTGGTCCCAGGAAAAACTGCGTACTGATATTGCCGCGCTCGGTACCGAGCTGTCCGAGGCCGGGATCAACGTCAATCTTGCCCCGGTAGCCGACGTGGTGCCACAGAGCCTGGGCACGGGCAACGCACCTATCGGCAAGTTCGGTCGGCAGTACGCCGATAATTCCGCGGATGTTGCGTCCGCGATTTTGGTAGTGAACCAAGAACTCAGCGATGCTGGAGTGCACCCGGTGGTCAAGCACTTCCCGGGACTGGGCCGGGTAAGCCTGAACACCGATACCCATGCCCAGGTTACCGACACAAAAATCGGTGCGGACAGCACCGATCTGGAACCTTTTAAGGCGGCCATTGAGCAGGACCTTGCGTGGGTCATGATTTCAAACGCCAGATATACGCAGCTGGATGAGGACAATGATGCTCCTTTTTCAAAGAAAATCATCACGGGCTTGCTGCGCGAAGACCTAGGTTATGAACGCTTGATCATCTCCGATGATCTGTGCGATGCGAAACAGGTATCCGCGGTGCCGGTAGGACAACGCGCGATCAAATTTGTTCAAGCCGGCGGCACGATGCCTTTATGCGTGGATGAGAATAAGTCGCTGACCATGGCCAGTGCCTTGGCTAAGCAGGCAGCAAAAGACGACAAGCTGGCGGCGCAGGTCCACGAGGCGGCAACGCTGGTTCTGTCAGAAAAGCTTCGCGAAAACTCCTAATGTTCGGCTGCCTTGTTGCCTCCTGAAGCTATTTTGGACAAAGAGAAGACCCGGGCGGATCCCTACTCGCTAGGGAACGCCCGGGTCTAGCTTTTTGGTCTGCACGCTTACACGCAGACGCTGAGCTCAGGAAAGATTAGCCTTTTCCTTTGCCTTTCTTATCACCCTTGGTGATGTCCAAGACCTGTGCGCGGTCGCCGGTCTCGTTCTTCTTCTTTCCGAGCTTTCCGGTGCTGTTGTGCAGGTGCAGCAACAGTGCCTTGGAAGCAACGGATGGATCTGCGACGGTTACCGGAATGCTGGTGCCCTTCAGATCGGTGAAGACGGTGCCCTGAGCCCCAAAATCAACCTGAGGTTCGGCAACGTTGAACTTGACCCAGTCGGTCTGATCCACTGGGACCATCGCGCCCTGATCGTTCGTGTGGTACCAGGAGTAGCTTGAAACACTGTAAGAGATTTCGGCTGAA
>DNHA01000027.1 GCA_003486025.1 Micrococcaceae bacterium
CTCGCGGGGAATACGCTTCAGCTCAATGGCTTTGGTTACGGCCTGGATTCGACGGTTGGCGTCGAAGCCCACGGACACGTGCCAGTTGACCGACTTCGCATCCTGACGGGCCTGGCTCACGAACCGCTGGTAGGCGTCAATGAACGCCATGCGAGCACCGATCTTGTCGCCACCATCCAAGATGGGTTTCGCAGCAGCCAGAGCCAGCTGGATCTCGTCGGTCAGCACCACGGTTTCAAATTCGTCGTTGGTGGTCATGGCGATGGCCCAGGCCTCGTCCTTCCCGGGGCGGCCGTCGGAGGTCTGGACACGTTGTAGGATGTCAGCCATAGCCAGCTTGCCCTTCACCTCGAAACGGCAGGCCTTCAGGGCGGCTTTGACGACGGGTACCGGGTACGCGCAGAGGTCTTCGGCCATCATCGCGGCGGTACCGGGGTTCATTTCCTGGCCCATGGCCTCGGCCGTTGCGCAGATGGCGGCGGCCAGCCCGGCAACCTGCTGGTCGTTCATTTCAGAGGTATTCATTGCGGTCACCTGCTTGGCGTTTGGCCAGAACCATCTGAGCGGCCTGCTCCGCTGCGGACAGGTTGGCCTCGGTTCGTTCCATCTGGCGGGCGGTAGTGCCGTTGACGCGCTGCCCGGTCACCCACTGGGTGTGGTAGCTCTCGGCGTTGGCCAGCAGCTCGTTGAGGCTGTGGCACTTGCGCAAAACGGCGGCATCGTTGGTTTTCAGGTAATGCGCGGCGACGTGGTGAGCGACATCGGCGCCGAGTCGGTCGACCAATTGGCCGAGCTGACCACCAACCTTGGCGTTCCAAACAGGCCATGCGCCGAGGTAGCGTTTGCGGTAGGCCATTGCGTAGTTCGCCCAGACCTTGAACGTTTTGCAGGTCTGGTCTTTGGGGCCCGGCATGTCGGCAGGGATCTCAACCCGTGGGGCGTCGATACGATCAACCACGAGAACCAAGCCGCGGGATTGAGCCGGCTTGCCGGTGGCGTCCTGCAAGGACTGACTGGTGTCCTGATCTGTATCCTGATGATTGGTATCCTGATTTGTCGGAGATTTTTCCGACCCTTGCCCGGATTTTTTTCCGACCTTGCTCGGAGATTTATCCGAGGTAGATCGGATATTTTTCCGACCCTTGTTATTTGGCGGGGTCGGATATTTTTCCGACCCGTCGAGCTTCTGGTTCCACTCGATGGCCTTCTCTGTCAGCCTGAAAAGCGTGATGTTCGAAGTACTGGAAAGCTCAATCAAACCGGCTTCTTCCAGGGCCTTCAGCATGCGGTAAGCGGTGTCGGGCTTATCAGTGAGTAGCGGCAGCTCCTCAGTGATCTTGGCCTTGCTCAGCGCGAAGAAGATCCCGTCATCGGTCTTGATTGGCTTGGTCCAGCTCGGACAGCCGTAGACGAAAGCGAACAGTAGGGCCTGCTGAGCATTCAGCCCCCACTCCAGCGCCTTCACCTGGTTAATCGTGACGGTGTATTGCATGTCAGGCCGCCAAGGGGTCTGAATGTGAGCTAATACGCGCCACGTTTTCAGATTGCGGAAAACGTGGCGCGAGATCTGTAGCGCTATTGATATTTGGTTGGATTTGCATATAATCGGCCTCACAAAGTGTTATCGAATTAGCCGACCTCGACCGTCGGCTTTTTTGTGCGTGTAATTCAGCGCCGAAGCACCAACCTCCCCACCCTGCTCCCCGCTTCGCCTCTCTTAAAACCCACTGGATAAAACTCCAGCGACTTCAGGTTTCTTACTTCGCAGGCCGTCTGAGCCGATACTGGCAACATGGATTGGCGAATACGGATCTCACTAGCTCGCGAGTCGCTGAACCTGGCCTGGAAATGGCTTGATCTCTTCAGCCTTGTATTTCCCATTCCCTTGCTCGATCACATAAACCTCGCGACCAGCTCGCAGTGCTTTGCTGATTCCGCCTTGGGTCATGCCGAGCTCTTCGGCAGCCTTGATCTGCCCGACCCTTGTCACAAACTCTTTAAGTGGTGTGCGCTGCATACGTTTTCTCCTGCGCGATGCATACGCAAGTATTACTTGCGGTCTTTATTAAGTCAATATCGGCGGTCTTAGAATGTTAATACCTGAAGTCATACAGTTGCTCGATGAAAACAACTGACAAAAAGCCAGGCAAAAAGCGCCCCCTCACAGAAGTAGAGGCGGCGGAGTGCGCGGCGCTGAACGCTATTTACAAGGCAAAGAAGAAGGCCCTTGGCATCAGCCAAGAAAAGATCGCAATGGAAGGATTGAAGGCAAACAGCCAAAGCGCTGCGAGCCACTACCTAACCGGCAGAAACGCATTAAATATCGAGGCAGCAGCAGTCTTCGCCCGCTATTTACAAGTTCCAGTTTCTGATTTCAGCGAGCGCCTGGCGGCGGAAATAAAGGGGATCAGCAGTTCGTCTGACTCCAATGTCCGCGATGCGCAACAGCCTACAAAATCATTCCGCTACCCAGTAATCAGCTGGGTTGCCGCCGGCGCCTGGGCGGAGGCCGTTGAGCCCTACCCGGCCGGCTTTTCTGATAGCTATGAGTTCTCGGAGTACGACTCAAAGGGGATGGCGTTCTGGTTGAAGGTGAAAGGCGACTCAATGACGGCGCCCGCCGGCCAGAGCATCACCGAGGGCACGCTGATCCTGGTGGACACAGAGGCTGAGGTTGCACCAGGTAAGCTGGTGGTGGCCAAGCT
>DNHA01000340.1 GCA_003486025.1 Micrococcaceae bacterium
GAGCCCGCACCTTACCGGATGGCTGGACCGCTACGAGGTGGCCAGGTTGCAGACGAGTACTGCCACCGAACTGGCCCAGGCGATGGTCGACCAGCTCAAGGGCGACCTGCAGGACGGACGGCCGGACTTCTATCCAAGGGACCGTGCTGAGTTCCTCCTTGAGGTCTTTGCACGGCTGGCGGTTCGGGTGCAGGACACGGCTAAGGTTCGAGCGTGGGCTAGCGATCTCCTCGCTCTCCACCGCAATGCGGAATTCCAGTCCAATAGCGCACTGTGGGGACTTGCTTCCAAAGCGATCACTCGTCTCATGGAATCTCTGCCCGAAGAAATGCATTCGTCATTGTTGATTGACGTCTATCGCCTTCCATTGGAGCCGGCTTCAGCCGATTTCCGTCACAGAGATCTTCGAGAGATGGAGAACTGGGTGGACGTTAGAATGATCTCGAGAGTCTGCAAAATTGGCCTTTCAGGGCGGCACGAAATTCAAAACGAAGGCATAATCGATCAACTGATTGACCAGCTGCGCTCGAAGGTAGCGTCCAAAAATGTAGCCCGACTGTGGGTGCGCCTGTATGTTTTGGATCATATGAAAATCTTGACGCGCGAGCAGCGGCAAGCGGCGGGAGACATGCTCTGGACCGGGGTGGAGACTGGTAGTTGGCCGACCCTGCCAGGACTCTATCCTGGCGCTACACTGCACTGGCCTTCACCTCATGCAAAGCCTGCATCGGCGTTTCTTGATTGGCTCCTGGCGCATCCGCTGGCGTTTTTTCGGTCCGGCAACGCTCGCAAAGGTCGCGCAGGTTCCGATCGCAGTTATTGTACAGACGCGCAGGATACNNCCCCATATTTCCAAGACATTCTGGAGAATTGAAGAATGGCTTGACGCGGAGCAGATCAACCTACTGGATGACATCAAGGACGATGACATCCACGATGCGGTGGCAAACGTGTGCCGTATCGTGGTTGAGATCATTTCCGGCTGCCTCGAGACGCTTAAAGCAAGAAAGCAAACAAAGACAACACAGTCCTTGATATCGCGCGCGCACGCCACCTTGCTCAGGCTGGAGTGCTTCCCTATTCCTCATGTGCGTATCGGAGTGCGGCTGCTCAGTATTGACGCGACATCGAGGGTCGAATTGCTTGAGAATGCGAAGGCGCTCGCCCACAAAGTTGCAACTGGAGCGCCTGAGAGATCGGGCGGCGCCTTCCGGGCTTGCTTCGATCTGCTGTCACTGGAAGACCCACGCATCAAAGAGGCCGGCCAACTGATCTTCGACGCGCTGGTGGCAAGCATCCTCATGCAGCGCGTCGTCTCTTTACACCACACGCTACATCTACTTGCCTCACTTCCCAAACACTCATGGCGCCGCTACGCCAATAGGCGAACGTTGAGCTTGATCGACATCGCCCTTACTGAGCTTTTGAGCGTGCAGAACTACAAGCACGTCAGACAGACTGACTCAGTGCCGCCCGAGTCCATTCCACAAGTCAGGTACTTCGCGATGAGGCTTGCCCATACCATGGTGGAGGTCAACAAGCTGGACTCCCCCGGCGCGCGCAGTTGGTTGGAAGAGGCCAAGAGTGATCCGCTGCCGGAAATTCGACTGGAGCGCTTCAGGACTGATCCGAACTAGCCGAGCCTTGGCTGGTAGCCGGTAGGTCTGCGCGCGCAACACTTGCCCTTCCCCCAGCCAAGTTCTTTCTTCGGTTGACCACCGGTAGAATAGACGCCTAATGCCACGGGGGCGGGGGTACATGGGGGTCTTCGCTGAGTTCGCTCGCTACAAGGCCAACCACTATTGGCCGTTTCTGCGCCAACGGATACCGAACTGGCCGCCAGCTTGTGGGAGCGCCGCATCAGGGTCCTGGACGGCCAATGGGTCTACCAAGACCACTTTTCCCGGTGGACGGGCAACGGCAGCAAGCTCATGGGCGAGCACTTGGCCCACGCCGTGGTCGAAGGGTGGCCCGTGCGCATCGTCAAGGCCACCACCGACAAGATGCCTCTGATCGACGACGGCGCGGACGGCTCGAAGGCCAACAACACCTTCAAGGCACGGTCTGGGTGGGCAAGGTGACAGCATTCGATAGATCAACTTCACCATCGTTCTCGATAAGGTAGGCCCATGAATGTAGAGCCTCACACAGCGCTGGAACTTCTCAAGGCGTTCTCCCGAATCGAGTTTGCCCTCAAGCAAATCCCGGAGTTCGTCAATGGCGCCGTCGGGGAGACGCCGGACACGCAATGGTCAGCGTTCTACGTCCATGTGCGCATGCACATCCAGAATCAACTGTCACAGAGAAGCAAGGACCTTCTGTTGGGTACCGGCCCCAACAACCCGCCCCCGATGAAAATGCAAGTCTGCGCACAGCGCCGTATCGAGTTCGTGGATGCCCCATTAGGTGACGGGCCTGAAGGCGATCGTTTGATGGATGCTGCACGCCGGGTGCGCAACAACCTCGTGCATGGCGGTAAGGAGCATGCTCGGCAACAGCGATACCCAAAGAATGACGATAAGCTGGCACGCGCCGCCATCGATGTTATGTACCTGGCCATTGCATCGCATCCCGAAGTGTCCCACCTCGCCTTTTACGACTGATGGCGGCGCTCGATCTTTCCCAACCTGCTAGGTAGGCTGGCGAGCTGCGCTAGGTCCTCAATGAGTTGCGTCCGCTGTTCCGGTCGTGGGAGTTGGACCTTCCAGACCGCGCCGCGCATGCGTTCGATGCAGCTATTCGCACGCTTGGCGAAGCTCTCATGCCGCATACCCTACGTGGTTACTCCACACAAACCCCGGAAGCCTCCATGGCCTGTCGCGTTGTGCTCCATCCTGACAGCGAGTTCCTTGAGCTCACTCAGTGCCAGCAATGGCATGAGCTATTGACCTAAGGCCAAGGCGGGTCATCAGACCCGCCCCCTGACGGCCATCGAAGTCCTGCCAGTGCCGCCAACGACAAGGTGACTTACACCCGGCAGTCGTTGCGGAGACGGCTCTAGACCACGGGACGAACGCGTTCCCGGGCTGTCTCGTGGGGAGCTGCCATGATGCGCCGTTGGAGCGCGTCTTCTCCTTTCGATCCGGCACGTCTGTTAGATGACCCTGCTGGGCGCACAAGATATTTACCGGCGCCCAAGATTCTAGGCCCAGCCTACCCCTGATAAATCTTCCAAACCTCCCGCGCCGACGATATCCGCTTTCGGCCAGAAGCGGACGTTCAACTCCTGAGTTAAGCCGAGCCGCGAAGCGGCTTCGGCTTAAACGAAATGTTGGACCTACAACTCGGAAACAGCCTGCATTGGATCAATGTCGTTGCCAGCAACGTCTGTGAGGCGAAAAATCTTGTTGCATGGCTTGCAGTAGTAGCCTTTACCCGCGCTATATTCGGCGTAGCCACCAATCGGGATCTTGCACGCCGGGCAATGTGGATTCTTTTCGCGATCCCAGAAGATCCCGTACTTGATGCGAAACTCTGCCTTCTTTGACGAGGAAAAAGCTACCAGTACGAACACAAAGTTTAGGACCAGCGATGTCACTAACAGGGCGAGCAGTACTTTCTTGGATGTAACTGCTTCTATGGCGGGTAAAACTGCAGGGGCGACTTGGTAAGCCGCCCAAACGAGTAGAACAGTGAGGGACGCCGCAATGCCTTCTGCAGCGCGATCAGCGAGCTTGTCTTTGATGGTAGCGAGAAAGGTCATTTGTAGGTCCAACTACCTGATAGACGGACCCATGGGTCCGGTTATAAGACTCAATTTATAGCGCACCGTATGGCGGGCTTTCCCCTAGATACAGCTCGATCTTAGGGCGACTGGGTCCGGCTAACAAGCCAGCGTATGACCGGACCCAGCGGTAGTCTCGCCCGCCGCGCCTATGTCCGCTCTTGGGTGGGAAGGAGACATTGGTCTGAGTGCGTTGCTATAGGCGCTCTTACGTTTCTGTCTATTTCCAGCTTTGCTTTGAAATTCGACGCCTGCTGAGTGCTTTCGAAATTTCCTATAGCCTTACTGAGGGGCCGAACGAGTTGAGTTGCTGCTTGCAGCGCTGATCTCCGGCTATCGGCGCTACCGGATATCTTTCTTCATTTCGGAGAGATGCAGTTCCCTGAGATAAAGAAACAGAGGTAGTGCCAAGGAGGGACCAATCACGACACTGGATAGTGGCAACCACAGACGGCGCATCCCCAGCCTGCGTCCTTCGGCGTAGATGAGTGCGATGGTCGCAAGTCCCGAAATGAGGACGTCCGCCCAAGCGAATGCTGCAATG
>DNHA01000160.1 GCA_003486025.1 Micrococcaceae bacterium
GGCAACTGCGGCTAAAGGAATTAATAAGCTCGTTGAAGAAGGGCTGTTGTCCAAGAAGCGGGGAATCGGAATGTTCGTAGCACTGGGCGCGCCGGAACGGCTGAGGCAAAAGCGTCGACAGAAATTCAATGACCTTTATGTCCAGCCGCTGGCGGCCGAAGCCGGGAAACTCGGCATCGGTGTCGACGAGTTGCTGGACATGATTAAATCCGCGCATCTATCGAATTCGAGCCACGGAGGTATGAGAGATGTCTAAGCAGATTGCAATTTCAACGCGAAATTTGAGCAAGACCTACAAGGACGTCAAAGCGCTGTCCGATGTTAATCTGGAACTTGAATCGAATAAGATCTACGGTCTTCTCGGTCGCAACGGAGCGGGCAAAACTACTCTCATGTCGATTTTGACCGGCCAGGGTTTCCCCGGTCAGGGTGAAGTCAGCATCTTTGGCCATCCACCTTTTGAAAACGATGCCACTCTTTCACGGATTTGCTTCATACGTGAGTCCCAGAAATACCCAGATGAGTACAAAGTGGGTCAGGCGTTCAAAGCCGCAGCGATCTTCTTCGAAAATTGGGACGAACAGTTTGCCCAAGAGCTGATCGAGGACTTCAATCTGCCTGTCAAACGCCGGATCAAGAAGCTTTCCGGCGGGCAGCTCTCCGCAGTCGGCGTGATCATCGGGCTGGCATCACGCGCCGAGATTACATTCTTCGACGAACCTTACCTTGGACTGGACGCGGTGGCTCGACAAATTTTCTATGACCGACTGGTCGAGGATTTCTCGCAATACCCGCGAACGATTGTGCTTTCC
The DNA here is from genome assembly GCA_003486025.1 of Micrococcaceae bacterium. GTDB lineage: Bacteria > Actinomycetota > Actinomycetes > Actinomycetales > Micrococcaceae > Glutamicibacter. The sequence continues at coordinate 813 of DNHA01000160.1, forward strand.
AGCCACTTGATCGACGAGGTCGCAAATCTCCTAGAGCATGTCATCATCATCGACGGCGGTCGCATCGTCATGGATAGCGATGCAGAGTCACTTCAAGGTGCTGCTGTGACCGTTAGCGGCAGCGCAAGCACGGTCAACGAATTCATCGACGGTTACCCAGTCATTCATCGGGACGCTTTGGGAACGCTGGCAAGCATCAGCATCCGCGCACGACTGACAGAGAAGCAAAAAGCCGAAGCTCTGGAACTAGGACTGGATCTGAGCCCGGTGTCACTGCAGCAACTAGTCGTACGCACCGCCATGGGACAGTCTGCCCAGAGTAGGACGACCGAGAAAGACGAGGAGGCAAAACAATGGAGCGTGTAATTAAAGTTGCCCGTATGCAGCTCATCAACAAGTGGGCGTTTGTCGGGCTACCTCTGATTATTCTCGGCAGCGCGTTCGTCTTCACCATGACGATATTTTGGATAGTGCGCTCAGCGGGCGGTGAGGGGCCGCTTTATGGCGGTGGTGCCCAAGCGCCCATGTGGTACTTCATGGCACTCGGGATCCAGGCGCTGACCCTGACTTTCCCGTTTTCCCAGGCCATGAGTATTTCGCGACGAAGCTTCTACCTCGGGACGGTCCTGTTGTTCGGCGCTAACGCCCTCGGATTATCAATTTTCTACTACCTCATGGGGCTGGTGGAGATAGCTACCGGAGGCTGGTGGCTAGACGCTCGCTTCTTCGCCATGGAATGGGTTGCGGACAATAATCCCTTGGTGCAAATAGGTTTCTACTTTGTCCTGATGCTTCTGCTTTTCATGCTGGGATTCCTGATCGCCACAATCTACATGCGCTGGAAGACGACCGGCATGGTGGTGTTCTTCCTTGGACTTGGGGTAGTGCTCCTAGGACTGGTCGCCATGATGATTCTCGGCGATTGGGGCGACAAGTTCTGGACTTGGGCTCTGAGCTGGACTGCGGCCGGGGTAACCCTATGGGGTGGCATCGTAGCGGTGGTTATGGCAGGCGGCTCGTATCTAACGTTGCGCAAAGCATCCGCGGCTTAGCTGCAGGATGAACGGGCAAATGCCCAGAGAGTGCATGAGGCACTCCCTGGGCATTTTTTATGTCGAGGAGCGGTGCGGTGTGACGCAAGGACCAGCGCACGCTGCGGCTTGCCCCCGGTTCGTTCCAGGGGTCTGGTGCGCCCTTTTCAAACCGGGCCTGCCGAATCGCGCCCACGAATCCGCAATGACGGTGACGTGCGTGATGAGTCCGCCTAGGCAAAGCGCGCTGCTCGTAGGTCGAAACCTGGCCTGGTCATCACTCAGCTCGCGGGTCGTGTATTTCAAAAAGAACCGTGCCTCGGCGAGCAGATCCAAAATGTCTTGGCGTTCGGGGGATAGCGAAACCGTGGTGCTCCTTGACTGACTTAACGATTGGATGGAAAGTGCGGTGCCCAACGATACGAAGCGCCGGCGTTGGGAGGAAGTCTCGTGATCAGAAGAGCTGTTTCGAGCAGTTCTGCACTCTGCTAACCATTTTTGAGTTACTGCAGGTCATTTTGAAGTCATTCAAAAGTGCGCGAAGAAGCTGACGGCGTCCTGTTCCGCTGGCATTGGCAATCTTGCTACTCTACTTACAACCTTGTCGAGCCTAATGGATCCAAAATCCGTCTTGGCCGCCGCATGGAGAATCAGGAGAGTGGCCATGGTCGTCCTGCCGACTGGAGCACGCACCCCCGACGGGGCCTTGGAGCTGCGGCGTGAATTCACTGTGCCTGCCGCAGAGCTTTGGACTTACCTAGCCGTTCCGGATCGAACCGCTTTGTGGTTCGGCCATTGGGAGGGCCATCCTAGCAGTGGGGAAGTGGACGTGCTCCTCACCGACGAGGAAGGTGCGCCCCGCGAAAAAGTCGAAATTCTCAGCTGTGACCGGGCGGCCTACCGACTTAGCGTGCGCACAGGTCAAGGTGCGGATATCTGGCAATTGGAATTATCGATTGAGGAAGTGGGAGACGTCAGCCGATTGGTATTCAAGATGCCAGAACTCGACCCGAATATGGCGGGTTCGGTGGGTCCTGGCTGGGAATACTACCTAGACCGACTAGTGGCTTCCGTTTCCGGCCTAAAAGCCGATGACGTCCGTTTCGAACCAGACTATTACCCAGCATTGAGCGACTACTACCAATCGCTTTTCCTCTCGCAGTCTGGCTCGTAGTTGATGAGGTGTTTGCGGAGTTGGAAGCTTCCCGCGCATCCAACGCGTAGTTCGGCAATACCTGCACGAGGTACGAGCTAAATCGAAGGGCCTGCTCGCCTAAGACGAGATTCGTGCGAGGCACTCAGAACTTAGAACCGGTGGAAAACTGTTCTGCCAATCAGCGTGACGCCGTGTGCGTATTGCCTCGGAGCGGTGCGGATGGTGCCGGCTCTGCGACTTCTGCAAAATGACCTCCAGATTTCAGTGCAGCGCGAACCAAACTGTCGCGCTAAAACCGAACAGCCAACGAGCCGTCTTGAGGGCAGGTTATTCATGTCGAGATTGTGGTCGACTGGAAGCTTCCGGAGGGGAGGAGAAAAGCTGCGGAGCTCAGGTGGTTCGCCGTCAATATGTGCCATGCATTGCTAGGGAAATGCTGGCACCGCAGCGCCGTCAAATGTGAGGTGTCT
>DNHA01000113.1 GCA_003486025.1 Micrococcaceae bacterium
GGTCACGCCCTTGCGTGCCAACCAGTCGGATGGGTCGATGAACTTGCCGTTGCACAGCACGCCCAGATGCAGGTGAATGCCGGTAGCTTGCCCGGTTTCGCCCATCTCGCCGATGACTTCACCGGCCTTTACCTTGTCGCCCACCATCACGCTGTAGTTCGCGAGGTGGCCGCTGTAGGACTTCATGCGGTCGCTGCCGTACTTGTCCTTATGGATTCCGTGGTTGATCAGCACAGCCTTGCCGCTGTGGTCGGCCAAGATGCTGGTTCCGACGCGCTCCACGGTGCCGTCTGCAACGGCGTGGATGGGAACATTCTTTTGCCCTGGCTTCGGTGGTGCAAAGTCGTCTCCGGCATGGTCAGGTCGGGCCTTGGTGCGGAATCCGCTGGTGGGCCGGCAGCCTGCGGGTACGGGGCTGGAATACGTGGTCATGGTGTTGGTGTCCTGTCTTCTGGTGGTTCGGTTTCCTGATCGGCTCCCACACAGTGCGCACACATGCCGGTGGGGATGAACGGGTCAATATCCTCATGTACCGGACTGCCCTGTTCGTCTATGGGGTGGCCTTCGGCCCGGTAGCTGCTCATGCTGGAATGCTCCCTACTGCCACGCCGGGCAAAGTGGTTGGCCAGGGGTTGGCCGTGGGGAATGTGTACATGAACGAGTAACTGTCCGTGGTGGCCGGAAGCCAGACACCTACCCCGCCACTGGTGAACATGTAGGCGCTTCGGTACGCCGTTCCCGCTGAGGTGGTGTTTAGTTGGAAAGCGCGTTGCGTCGAGGGCCGGAACCCGCTGGGCAGGGTCAGGAAAACTCCGCTGGTAGCGGTGGCCGGGGCGATGGTTTGCATGTACAGGTGCACGGTCCCGCCCGTGCGTTGCAAGCGGACGACGCCCGCGGCGTTGACCAACAGGGCGGAAATGTCTCGTTCGCCAGTGTCCCCGTAGATCAATTGCTCGCGGTTGTTGAGGTAGTCCCAGACCTTGACAACGCGACCGGCGCTCTGGTCAACGGTGTACCTGTTGAGGTTTGGGGTGAGGACGCTACCCACGATTGCCGCTGACGCGATGTATGTCTGGCCCTGCGCGGTCAGGTGCGTCCCGTCGCCAGAATCCAGCTCGGGACGCATGAGTTCGGCATCAGTGCTAACTCCCCGAGTGCGGTCTAGTGCCCCAACTGCCCCATCTGGCAGCGTGGCAAGGTATTCATTCCACGACTTACGCAGAACCTTCGTAGGTGCCGTCTCAGTCGACCTAGGGAAAACATTGGCATAAATGATGGAGCTAGACAGATTAGCGCGGACAAGCGCAGCGACGGCGGTAGCGTCCACCTTCATATCCTCGAGGGTGTAACCGGCTGCAATATCATTCGATCCAGCGGCAATATAAGCCAAATCGGCCTTGTCGAAAGATGCGGCAAGTTTCTGCCACGTGTATCGAGTCGGCACGGCCCATGCATCAAGAGTCGAACCGGAATGACCAATCAGAACGGGCAGCGCCTTATTTGCTTCTGCGTGCTTCCAGCCCCACACGTCACGCAGTGGGTAGTTTGAGCCCATGCCCGTTTCCGACGACGAACCGAGGTAAGCGATAGCCTGGATATCTGTTGGAGCATGCAAGGTGAGGTAAACGTCTAGGGGCGTATTCGCTGACCAAGCATTAGACACAGGCGGCTGAAACCGCCCCACCATGGAAGGGTCAGTTCCCAGCCAACCGCCTCCGATACCCATGTGGGTGGCGGTAGCTGGATTCGGGTTTGTATACCCATAAGACAACAAATATTCAGTATTCGGTTCAATCTTGAATGTGATTCCGTTGATGAAGTATCTACGCGTGGCACCAGACCCGGTGACCTGAAGTGGGCCAAGGTTTGTAGGCTGCTCGGCAAAGTTGGCGGTCAGCTGCCCCGCGCTGCCTTTGAGCGTTTTCCCAATGAAGACATTGGAAAAATCTAGGTCGCCGTAATTAGTGCCGAATTGCTCGTTGAAATTCTTGATGGTCAAATCCCATAGGCCGATAGCCACTGGGAGTTTCAGTGGAAGTCGAACGTGTCGCGTTGCTAGACCGTCTCGTAAGTTGCCATTGCCGGGCATTGAGAGCTGATGCAAAACGCGGCGAGTCGTCGTTTTCAAAGATGCGTTCTCGAGCTGCTGGGCGTCGTATATTGCGGCGACTGCCAGCGCGTTGGCGCTGATAGCGTTATCTCCGCCGCTGATCAGGTCGGTTCCGCTGGGGCGGGTCATTCCTAGCTGTTCTGGAGTGGTCATGCTTCATTCCACTTTCTAAATTCGTCTTGCCATGGATAGGATGCCGAGTCCCATATTTTTGCGGGAATTTCTGGCGATACTTGACCAACGGTTTCTCTGAAGTTCGATATCTCAAGGTCAATTTGCCAAGTATTCGAATTTATCGTCTCGGTGATCCCTTCGGCAAAATAGATACCTCGGAATACTCCCGGCCAGTCACCAGAAAGATAAATAGGGTCACCCGGCTCTAGCGTTAGCAGCTTACCCGCCTGCTGCTTATCAAGCGGCCTGTCGCTGGTCAGTAATTGAAGTAGGTCGATACTTAGCTTCGATATGCGATATCGGTCTTCAAATCCTTGGGCGCGCAAGGCGTGGACATAAAGCCATTGGTCTGTATGTCCACGGAAATAAGACCAGTCGAGGTCAACCACCGGCTGTGTTCCGTCGATTTCTCCAATGTCAGCGTTCACTATGATGTTGTCAGCGCGCCGACGTACAAGCCGGTATGCCTGGGGAACCCCTTCATTGGGCTGTGACCATTGCGCCGGAGATAGTGCTTGCCCACGTGTCAGCGGCGTGGAGTTGGGCACCTTCGCTAAAGCNNCAAAGCTTCCTCGGCGCGATAGACCAACGGAAGAATTTGACTATTCCCTGCCCTTGTATCGCTGATCAGGATGCCAATATCTTCGGCGTAACGACCTATCAATTCGCCGTAGGTTTCATTCGTCACCGATTCATAGATGGTGTCATAGGCACCGGTCATGATTGGACTGACTTCAGGTAAATGAGTTGGCTGCATGATGGTTCTCAACAGTTCCCCCACGCTCGTTCCGCCTGCAAAACTGAATTTCTGTGGCGAATTCGCAAGCTGCGCAGACCATGATGAACCTGTCAGAACAGTGCGCCGGGTTAGTCCAAGGTCTTCTACGTCCTGCTGGCCTAGTCGCCCAGTGAAGCGCGGGGCAAGGCCATCAGCGCCTTGCCCAACAATCGCGGATAGCGCTGCGGCGGCAGCAGGATGTAATGCAACTGTCATCGTTTGACCGGATACTGCTTGGGCATAGTTCGGGAATTGGACTTCACATGTCGATGGTGAGATGCCTCCACCCGGCCCAGACTTGCCCCGATGAATCACTATTGAGCTAATCGAGGTGTCTTCACGCGTACCGATAAACTGCGTATTCACTTCAAACAGCGGCTTCGGTAAATCCTTTAGTTTCCGATACAAGCGCCCCGGCTTATAGATAGCCATTAGCTGCCTACCAAACGAGCTTCGTCATCCAGCAGCTTGCGAATCTCGCGAGCGGTGCCCACGCGATCAGTGACCACGTTGTTGAAACTGATAATCACGGTTCGGGCCGGTCGGCCGGCTTTGCTGCCGGTGCC
>DNHA01000090.1 GCA_003486025.1 Micrococcaceae bacterium
CCTGGGCTTCGTCTTCGACTGCAAGGTGCACGGTGTCTTGATACTTGCGGGCGAGCTCTTCTAAGATCGGTTTCGCTATCACTGGAACGGGACTCTGATATAGCGCATGGAAGCCCAGCTCGATTAGAGCCGGTCCCAGGCTGAAATCGGTACCGTGGCTGCTGCGAAGAAACCCTCTTTGGACCAGTAACTTCACCATTCTCTGAGCTGCACTTTTTCCAATATTGGCAGACGCTGCGACTTCATTGAGGGTGGTCGCGCCCTTTCCGACAGCTCTCAGTATGTCGAGTCCACGCGCAAGCGTCAGCGTGCCGGCAGGCGGGTGTTCAGGAGCACTTTCTTCAACTTCTACTGACATTGGGGATTCCTCCCGTATAGGAAAATAATTCACTTCATCCCACTATATGCAACGCTCTTTGAACTATTGGGATGAGTCGGACAATATTCACATGTGAATGGGAGCACATTCCAGCAAGCTAGTAAGACCCGCGAGAACAAAACAGGAGACATGACAAAGATGGCCGAAGCCCAGTTAATTGCTTTGGACTGGGGGACCACATCTGCTCGCGCCTATCTATTGGGACGTGGCGGTGAAATCCTGGCCGAACGAAGCAAACCCCTTGGGATCATGCAGGTGAACCGAAATGCCGAAGAGAAGTCGTTGGTGCTCGAAGTAGCCTTCGGTGCTGCATTTGAAGAGTTATGTGGTGATTGGTCGGAAACCCTTCCTTTAACGCCAATCATTGCCTGCGGCATGGTTGGGAGCCGACAGGGATGGATCGAAGCAGCATATCGCCCGGCGCCTGCAGATCTATCCACACAGAACCTTGAATTGGCCACCGTCGAGGTTGGCCATGGACAACGTTTGCATGTCATCCCTGGGGTCTTGGATTCAAAAGAACTGCCGGACGTGATGCGTGGCGAAGAGACGCAAATACTCGGTGCTTTGGATCTTGACACTGGGCAAAGCGATTCAGAGCATGAACAGCTCTTTTTACTCCCAGGCACTCATTCGAAATGGGTGCGAGTAATGGGACAAACGATCATTGATTTTTCAACTTCGATGACCGGTGAGACTTTCGCATTACTCAGTAAGCATTCGATTTTGTCTAAACTGATGGATCCAGCGACAAATGAGAACTGGAACGCGTTTGATCGTGGCGTTCGAGTCTCGCGGTCATCTACCGGTTCGGTTGACGTCATGCTGACGGCATTCTCCGCACGCACATTGGTGCTCACCGGGAGGTTGGAGAGAACTGAAGTCAGCGATTACTTGTCAGGTCTGATGATCGGATCTGAAATTCGTTCGGTTATTGAGCGATGGAAAGACCGAGAAGTTCCCGCGCTGACAATTTGCGGTAACCAAGAGCTCAACAAACGCTATGCGCGTGCTCTTGCGTTATTTGATGTCCAGCGAGTTCGAGAACTTCAGGGCACGGCCGCAAGGGGCCTCTGGTCGGTGGCCTCCACTGCGGGGTTGCTGCAGGCCTCATCAGTTTAGATTTCGAAATGTAAAAACGATCCAACAGAAAGGACAATGTCGTGATTGATACCCTCACTCCATTGCATCCATCCGGACTTGTTGCCATCTTGCGTGGTATGAACCCTGCGGAAGCACAAGCCGTGGGCGAAAGCCTTTACGCGAGCGGTTTCCGGGCGCTAGAGGTGCCGCTGAATTCCCCGCAACCACTACGTAGTATTGAAATTTTGCGCGGTACCCTGCCAGACGATGCGGTCGTAGGAGCAGGTACTGTACTCTCCGTCGAACAGGTTCGCTCCTGTCATGCAGCGGGTTCGCAGATTATTGTTTCTCCCAGCACGAACATCAACGTGATCAAAGAAACCGTAGCACTAGGTATGGATTCGTTCCCGGGAGCTGCGACGCCTAGCAATGCGTTTGATGCGATTGAAGCAGGTGCCAAAAACGTCAAGATTTTCCCAGCCGAGCAAGTTGGGTTAGCGGGGTTCAAGGCTTGGACTTCTGTAATTCCCCAAGATATCCGGCTTCTACCGGTCGGCGGTATCTCGGAAGAGAACATGTTTGAGTGGGCCGAAGCAGGAGCTACTGGATTTGGTATTGGTTCTTCCCTCTATAAAGCAGGTAGAAGCTTAGACGATCTAAAAAAACGGGCAGACAAGCTTGTCGACGCCTACCGAACGATCCATGAGATGAGGAAGTCTGCATGAAAATCACAAAACTGACCACCTATATGGTGCCGCCACGTTGGCTGTTCTTGAAGATTGAAACTGACGAAGGAATCGTCGGCTGGGGCGAACCTGTTTTGGAAGGTCGAGCAGCAACGGTAGCGGCCGCTGTGGATGAATTATCGGATTATCTCATCGGTCAGGATCCTCGGAACATTGAAGATCTGTGGACCGTCATGTACCGCGGTGGTTTCTACCGCGGTGGCGGGATCATGATGAGCGCACTCGCCGGAATCGACCAGGCACTCTGGGATATTAAAGGCAAAGCGCTCGGTGTTCCTGCGTACGAGTTGCTCGGTGGCAAGGTCCGCGACAAGATTCGGGTGTATTCGTGGATTGGTGGGGACCGTCCCTCGGATACTGCAGCTGCTGCGAAATCCGCGGTCGACCGAGGATTTACTGC
>DNHA01000313.1:0-4586 GCA_003486025.1 Micrococcaceae bacterium
ACAGCCTGCTGATGTCACGTCCCAACCAGATCCCGGTGTCCACCGAGGGGCTGGGCCTGGTGACGCGCCACCTAAATCCGCGCAGCGGAGTGACCTCGGTGGTTGCCGTCTGGCCGACGGGATTTACACCCAGCGCTCGTGCCCGAGCCGTCATCGATTATGCCATCGAGGCGTTGGAGGCCAGCGAACCAAGCTGACTATCCCCGTTCAACTCAAAGACAAATTTTCCTCAAAGCGCGCTGAGTCCAAGGCCCACTCATTGCTTTATCTTGTGACCCGAATTACAATCGAAACGATACGAATCGAACTTTTCGGGGAAAGGTCACGGCAACCATGCTCATTTTTTCCTTCGGGGCGCAACGATGACCGCCGTACTCGACACCCGCTCGGTACCCGCCGCCGAGCGCCGGGATTACTGGTCCGCAGGGATTGCCGAACGCTTCTTCCCCATGCGCGTCGAGGAATTTGTGTCCCCGTCTTTCGAAGCACGCTTGGCCAGCGGCCAGCTTGGCTCGGTGGCAGTGCAGTCCATCCAAGGACTCGCACACCGAGTGGCACGCACCCAGCAGATGATCGCTGCAGCCGACCCGGAAAGCATCTTGCTCTATTTGCTCACTAAGGGCGAGATTCTCATAGGGCAAGATGAGCGCCAATGCCTGCTGCGACCCGGCGACTTAGCCTGCCAAGACACCTCAACTCCCTCAATCTTTGAAAGCCGCGGGGACTTCGAGGTGCTTGTATTCAGCGTTCCCAAGTGGTTCATTGGGACTCGGGCTGAAACCATCGTCGGCCAGACCGCCATTCGGGTTGGCGGCGGCAGCAGAGGTGGCCTCACTACCTTGACGGCACCGTTCTTGGCGAACCTGGCACGCACCGCGCTCGGCGGCAACTTGGATGAACGGGACGGACCAAGCGCCGCACAAATGCTACTGCCCATGCTGGCCAGCATGTTCGAACGAGAAAACCCTTCGGCATTAGCCACCCGGCCGCAGACCCTCTTGGCGCAGATGCAACGCTTCGCGCTGGACCAACTCCACGATCCGCAGCTCGGGCCCGAACTGATCGCACAGGCCCACTACGTTTCGACCCGCTACGTGCACAAGCTCTTCGCGCAAACCGGGCTAGGCGTCTCGGCATGGATTCGCGAACGCCGTCTGGAAGGCGCCGCCGGGGAACTACGGCGTTTCCCGGAAAGTTCCGTTGCCTCGATTGCGGCCAAATGGGGATATCTGCACCCGGCAAGCTTCAGCCGGGCGTTCCGCGAAGTACATGGTTACTCACCCCGGGATGCCCGGCTAGCAGCCTAGCCTGTCGTGGCCAGAGGCTTCGATTTCTTGGCGCCTGCAAGAAGCATAGTGACTTCAAGGGTGCTAGTCCCTGCCCTGAAGGCAGGGACTAGCACCCTGAGTTCGCTTAGACCTGCGGGAATCCGGCTTCGCGCATGCGAGTGCCCCAGATCCCTGACTTGCCCGGGGCGATGATCCCATTCGGATCAAGCGTGTCCTTGATCTGCTCGTTGAAGCGGCGCAGCGCGTGGTCATTGAAGCCGAATTGCTCGGCCGCCAGGTCCATGAAGGACAGGTGCGCCCGGTACTCGCCGTAGCCGCGCTTACCGGCTTCGGCAACCATCCGCTTGGCCAGCGCATACGCATTGGCGACCTGCTCGGGGTTCTTCGTGTCGAAGGCAATTACGTTGATGAACGTGGTCGACCGCGCGTTGATGGGGAGCATGCCGCCGAGGAAATCAAGTCCCGCCTCGGCGCACATTTCCCGCATCATCTTCTGTGCGGCAATCGCATTCTTCCCGGTGAGCGGAATGACCGGCGAGAAATCGACGTGGCCACCCTCCTCGCCACCGGACCAACCGGCCATCTTGTACAGGTCCTGGCTCGGCACCCCGATCTGCACCCGTTCGTGCGGGTTGGGCAGCGTTTCCCACGCCTCTTTCCCGTGCTTCTGGCCCACCAGGTCAACGCTCGGGATCCGCAAGAAGCGCGCCTCGAGCTTCGCGAAGTTGTGGTCAACCACCGCCTCGTCACCGTAGAGCGCAAAGCGCATCATCCAACGCCCAAGGCCCATCTCCTTGGCGATCTTGTCGATGACTTCTTCCGGCATCGGACCCTCGCCGGTGTACCACTCGGCGCGGGTGGTGAGCATCGAGGCCATGCACAGCGTGTTGGACAGCTGCGGGCGCATGTCGATGGTTCCGTCCAGCATGAGCTCGCGCAGCGCGTCCACCACTGCTGGCATCTGCTCCTCATCCCAGACGCGCAGCCACAATGGCATGTACGTTTCAGGCTTGGGCATCAGCCAGTAGCCCATCTTGGTGACGATGCCATAGTTCGACTGCATGAACATCTCGGTAGAGGTCGGGCCTAGGCCGCGCTTGTACAGCGGCCAGGTCGGGTTGTTGTCCATGGCGCCAGAGCCGGTGCGCATGAGGTCCCCATTGGGCAGCACCACCTCGAAGCCGCAGTGCGAGGCCTGGTCGATCGAGTACGGCATGTAGGTCAGCCCATGCTCCAGCGTATTGGAGACGACCCCTCCCCAACCGATGTCCACGATGGAGGCCACGAGGCTATGCCCGCCGGCCTCGATGGCGTCATGCAGGTCGTACCAGCTCACCCCGGGCTCCACGATCGCGTAGCCGAGTTCCTCATTGATCTCGAGGACCTTGTTCATCTCCCGGAAGGAGAGCATCACCGAGCCGCGCACCTGCGGTGCCGCACCGCCGTAGCCGTTGTTCTTGCCGCGGCCGATGGGCCACAGCGGGATCTTGTATTGGTTGGCAATCTTCACGATCGCCTGCACGTGCTCGGTGCTCCGGGGACTGACAACGCCGGAGGGCACATTGGTGGCAGTGCCCGGGACCTGGAAGGGATCCTGGAAGTCTTCCAGGGATTCGGCGTCGGTGGCGACATTCTCGGCGCCGATGGCCTCGGCGAAAGCTGCCAAGGCGTTGTCCAGGTCGTCTTCGGTGACGCCCGGAGGAAGCGGACGAGTAGTGGTCTCAGAGGTATTGCTCATCTTTTCAGGTCTCCTAGATAGCGCTGAAGGTGAAGCTACTGTGTGAGTACCATGGTGCGCCAGCTTGCCCCTGTGTGGGGCATCTCTCACTCGATGGTGCAGTGCGTGCACAGAAGTGTGCACGCACTGCACCATCGGCGCCTCGTAGGTTCCACCGGTGAAAAGAAGGTGATTGCATAAGGTCAACTACAGGCATCTAAGTAAATGGAGAAATCATCATGACCGATGGTCGTCTAGCTGGAAAAATTGTCCTGATTACAGGTATCGGCGGTGGCATGGGTCGGGAAACCGCAAGGCTTTTTGCCCGCGAAGGCGCCACATTGGTCGGTTGTGATCTCAACGAGGAAAGCGCGGCGGAAACGGTTCGGCTCATCGAAGCCGAAGGTGGCACTATAGATTCCAGTGCTCCGGTGGATCTGGGCCAGCGCGAGGCAATCGATGCCTGGATCAACGACGCCGTCGAACGCTTCGGCAAGGTTGATGTGCTCTACAACAATGCGAGCATGCCTAAATTTGCGCCCTTCGCCCAAATGAGCGGTGAGGATTACCGCTTCACCATCCAGAACGAGCTGGATCTGGTCTGGCATGCCTGCCAGAGCGCGTGGCCGCATTTGGCCAAATCCGGTGGCGCAATTGTGAATATCGGTTCGGTGGCCGGAGTCCAAGGCGCGCGCGCTTTGCCGCAGGCGGCTCACGCCGCCGCTAAGGGTGCAGTCATTGCGTTGACCAAGCAGCTAGCCGCGGAGGGTATCGCGGTGGGCGTTCGAGTCAATTGCGTCAGCCCCGGCGTCATGGCCACCCCACCGATTCTGGCCATGTATGAAGAGCTGGGCGATGAGGCACCGGTAGCGCCGATCGTTGAACGCACGATCTCCGGCAAGCCGGGCGATCCACTGGCAGTTGCGTACGCCGGACTTTATTTCGCCTCAGATGAGGCCAAATGGGTCACCGGTTCGCATCTGGTGGTGGACGGCGGAGCCCACGCGGTGATGTAGTTCCTGGAAGTTCCTGCACAGCCCCGGTTCAGCAAGCGCCCGTCGGTCAGATCGAGGATGCGCGCCACCCGCAAGCAGGCGGCTTGCTCCACCGCTCACTACCGCACCGTGGGCCTGTCGCCGAAACGGTCTTCATAGTTTGAGGCTCGACCGGGTGGGTAGCGGGCAGCCCTTCGTGTGCCCGAACAGTCAGCCAATTCGCAACTAGGCCTCGGCATCCGCCAAGACAATGTCGAAGCGGGTTCTCGTCCAAGTGCGGTCACCCAGGTCCCGGCCATCCGGCGTCGGGGTTCCGGGCAGCTGCTCCTCGAACCGCCTGATAAGCGAGTCCTTCACGCCGAATACCGAGTCTCCGATTGCCAGCTGCGGATCATCTGCCACGAAGATGTGCGTAATCAGGCGTCGGTACCCGGGTGCTGTCACCATGAAGTGCAGATGCGCGGCACGCACCGGCGAGCGCTTCGTGGCTTCCAACAATTGCCCTACCGGCCCGTCATGGGGAATGGGGTACGGGGTGGGCGTCAACCCCCAAAATGCGTAGGCCCCGTTCGCATCCGACCGCAG
>DNHA01000313.1:4598-5625 GCA_003486025.1 Micrococcaceae bacterium
CTGGACATCGTAGAAGCCGTCCTCGTCCGCTTCCCACACCTCGATCCGGGCATCGGGGATCGGCTCGCCACGGGTGTTCCGCACGGTGCCCTCGACCCAGCTGGGCTGTCCAGCCGCGCCGCCTGAGATGTCCTCCCCGTTCCGGATCTCCGGGGCGTCCTCCACAAAGAAAGGTCCGAAGACTGTCGACTCCGTAGCTTCCCCGTCGGCGGGGTTGTTCACGCCGATGACCTGCATCGAGGCACCCAGCACATCAGACAGCAGGACGAACTCCTGGCGGGAAGTTGACGAAGAGTCCGGACCCTGTCGTTTTGGCGTACACAAGCTTAAGCGGTCCTAATGCTGATGCGGAAACCGACGTTCTGATCCCGCCAGCACCGACATCGTGTCTTACTGGTCTGATTTGGGACGGCGTGAACCATTGGCTGGAGCTATCCGCCAGACTGTCGACGCCGGCATTCTGCAGGATCTTGAAACGTTGCAATGGCTCCTTGGACCAGGAGAGATCAGTGCTACTCATTGTTCGACCTCTCGCTCATCCGTGCCCCAATTTAGTTCTTCGTTTCCATCTCGCTCTTCAGACGCCAAAGCATCCGTTTGCGTCAGCCTACATCTGGCACATGGCCATTACCTGCCAAAGCGCCGTCGAAGACGACGAGGCTTTGGCGTTTCGCAGGAAGCGCTTTGTCGCCTGTTGACGGGCGGAGAATTCCTCAATTGGCACCGTGTCCAGGACCCCGGTCTGATTACAGGTCGTTGTTGGCTCGGAAATCGGGTGGGTCGGATCGCTGCGCATAGACGTTGGCTCCGGAAGAGTTCGAAAGAAGCGAATATACCGCTCGCCTTATTTCATTTGGTTCGGCTCTTCTGGAGTGACACTCACGCGGCTCGGGGATGGCGTCCTGGGCATAGCGGACGGCGTGGACTCGCTGGAGTTCCTGTTGTTGATGGAAGTCCCAATACTCGTCAGATCGTGCGCACCACCGGGGTCGCTTCATGCACCGCACCGCCCCGAGCTTGGTGGTGC
>DNHA01000126.1 GCA_003486025.1 Micrococcaceae bacterium
GCTGAGCTTCCCAGACGCAGTGCACACCTTGAACATTGGCGATACGTTCATCGTTCCCGCAGGCGTGGTGCATCAACTTGTGGGAACCCCGGACTTCAGCGCGGTACACATCATGCCCAAAGACATTCGGTTCAACTTCGATGTCTAGGCGCTAACTTCTTGTTCTTCAACGTTTGCCCTCAATGGGATTGGGTACGATGCAAGAAGCAGGCTGTGACCGTTGCTGAAATATATTTCCGGCGGTTCAGGTTTGAAGCCTGAATGCCCGGAATCTGGATTCAGGCCTCATTTGTCAATAATCGATCCACGTCCAAAGGATCGCCCGGATTCACCGGCCACTTGGACGTTCTCAACGGTTCTAGTCAGGATTGAGCTCCGGATTCGGCGAGCGAACCTACCGAGCCCACCGATCCAGGGCTGTACTGCGCGAGCGCCACCAACGCTGAGCATCAGGCAGCAGGACGAGCCACGAGCCACGGCGTAAATCCTTACAATTGTTATTACGCGACGGGGTCATTGAATTATTTGGGGCAGGGCGGTGCAACAGTCACCACTTTGCAGGAAACCAGTAGTGGGTCATACAAACTGATCAGCAGCTGCAACTAGACGCCAAAACCGCAAGCGTTAGGAAACCCATAACCGCTATTTTCGTGGTAGCGGGTTCCTTGCCGGGCATTTCGTGGCACGGCCTAGAGCCTCGTCATATTATGAGGATTGACCGTACTCCAACGCTGAAGGAATCCCATGCCCGACTCATCTCATCCGCTGCGAAAGCTTGGATTCCTCACCATCGGACTATTTGACCCGGAAAATCCTGCCGTCGGTCACGAATCAACGTTGCAAATAATCACCTTGGGAGAGCATCTCGGATTCGACAGCGCATGGCTGCGGCACCGCCATTTGCAATTCGGAATCTCCTCCCCCATCGCCATCATGGCCGCGGCCAGTCAGCGCACTTCCCGCATCGAGCTTGGAACCGCAGTGACTCCGATGGGTTGGGAAAATCCTCTGCGCTTGGCCGAAGACTTGGCCACCGTGGATCTTCTTGCCGGCGGTCGCATCAATCCAGGTCTCAGTGTGGGTGAACCGATGAATTACAACACTCTCAAACACGAGCTCTATCCGGATTCTGCTGAACACGAAGACTTCGGCTACGCACGTGTGTCTCGACTGGCACGCCTGATTTCAGGCGCGCCGGTTCGGGAATTTTCCGGCAAGCAGGGTGTTGTCGAGGAATTCTCCCGCCGCGTCGAGCCGCACTCTCCCGGGCTGCGGGAACGTCTTTGGTACGGGGCGGCTAGCCAGAAATCTGCGATCTGGGCCGGAGAAAATGGATTCAACCTACTCACCAGCAGCGTGGTTTTCTCCGAACCACATGAAGAACCGGACTTTGCCGGCGTCCAGCAAGCACAGATTCGCGCCTTCCGTCAGGCCTCCATGAATTCGGCTCAAATTCATGCACCGGCGCGAGTATCGCAAGGACTGGTGGTAATCCCCACCGATTCAGCATCTGCAAAACAGCGTGAAAAGTACCAGCGGTACGTCGATGAGCGGACCCCGAGGACTCTGGCACCGCAGGGACCGCGCTCAATGCTGTTTGCACCTGATTTGGTCGGAACGAGCGACCAGATAGCCGAGCAGCTATACGCGCACGCGGGATTCTGCGAGGTTGATGAAGTGGCGTTCGCGCTACCATTTAGCTTCGATCATGAGGACTACGTCCAAATTCTCACCGATATCGCTACCAAGCTGGGGCCAGCTCTGGGCTGGAACCCTGCGACCTGAGCATCGGTAATATTCGGCTGACCCGTTCACCTCCTGCTCCAGCACCGGTTTTAGACAGCCCGGCGATAGTGCAGCGCCACCGCACCATTGGCCAGAGGCCTAGCGGAGACCAGTTCAAGGCTCCGTGTGCTTGGCAACCCACCTTGGTACAGAGTGGGGCCATGTCCTGCGATCACGGGATGGAGAAGCAATTTGTACTCGTCGATCAGATCAAGCCGGTCCAACGCTGTCGCCAGTTTGCCGCTGCCAACCAGCACCCCGTCGGGAGTTCGGTCCTTGAGTTCTTGCACCGCCGCGCGTAGGTCGCCCACCAAGTGATGACTGTTAGTCCAGGGGAAGTCGCTGCGCGTAGCGGACACAACGTATTTGTGCTTGGATTCCAGTGTGAGTGCCCACTGGCGCATTGACTTCGGCGCCTCGATCTCGCCGCGCGCGACAGCCGGCCAGTAGCTCTCCATCATCTCGTACGTCGTGCGACCCCAAAGCATGGCCCCGCACTCTTCCAATAATCGGGTGAAATACGCATGGGTCTGATCGTCGGCGATACCCACTCGATGATCGACGCAACCATCTAGCGTGACGTTAATGCTAAACGTTAGGGTACTCATAGTCAGATTCTACGACCATCGTCAACCGCGCGCGGTGCCTCGCCGGGTCGCAAGTTCTTTGTGGATGAAGCGGCCCTGCCCTTAGTCTGAGATGACTTACCCGCTGTCCACGCCACAAGGTTTGCTGCGATTAGCTGGGCTATCTCGAATCCGTGTTGGAAGACCACCCTCTTTTACCCGGTCCCGACTTCCAAGCTAGGGGTTGCCATCAGGGCCACTTCGATCATCGTCGCCGAGACCTCGGATAAGAAGTTCACCAACGTTGTGCTTCTGTCTTCTTACGCAGTGCCAGGTCCGACCACGAAACAGTCAAGAACCTCAATCAAGTCCGAAAGGGCCAGACATTCAGGGAACAAACGCTTAAACGAGCGCTCTTCCTCTCAGCTTTCGCTTCCATCCGATTTGATCCGACCCGCCGGGAATACTACGGCCGGGCACGGGACCATGGAAAATGCCACAACCAAGCACTCATCGCGCTGGCCCGCCTCCGGCTCGCGGTTCTGTTTGCCATGGTCCGCGATGGCTCACTTAAAGAGGTTCCGGAGCAAAGATTGATTAACTTTTAAGTTAAGGGCACGTTATTTTGACTCGGTCTTGGGTATCAAAGGCTTCATGGATGCTTCAACGCGTTCAGGAATCATCGTGACGCGAGGTGTGAGATCTTCGGCAGGAAAAGTGTCATCAATACAAGCTCGCCAGAACTGCAAATGCTTTTCATCAAGCCAATGATCCGATTGCTCAACACCAGAACCGTCCTCACCCTGAACGCTGTACCAATACAAATAATCGATTCCATCTATCGTCTCCGAAAAGATCGTCTCAACGTACATCTGTTCAGGCTCAAGCGTTTCGCGAACTGCAGCAGTATTTGAATTCAGCAATTGCATCCACTCATCGACGATGCTTTGAGCGTTCTCGCGGACTCGGAAACGAGTTAATTCAATCTTCATTCGTCCATAGTGCCGGATTCGTGCCGAAGACCTCAAAATGATACTCGATAAAGGTTCCTTCGCAGACGTTCGGTACCAAAGAGCAAGTCCATCTCCCCCCGCAGCGAGGTCTTACTCCGAGCGAAGTATTCCCATGATGAGGATATCCTCGTATTTTCCGCGCACCCAGGCATGCTGACGCTGACGCCCCTCGATCACGAAGCCTGCCTTCTCATACGCGCGGATGGCGCCGGTGTTGGATTCGATCACTTGCAGATGGACGCGGCGCAAGTTGCAACGTACGAAAGCGAACTCGACGATCTGTGAGATGGCAGCGGTCCCGATGCCCTTCCCACGGGCTTCGGGCGCCAAGGCGATACCGACCTCGGCATGGCGGGCGAGTTCGTCGAAATCGAAGAGCGAGACACTTCCGACTGCGGCACCGTCCGCATCAATCATGAAACGCACACTTTTGTCCGAATTATCGGCATCGAGCTGCGCCAGCCGAGCCTTGTAGGCGTCTCGATTTAATGGAGCAGGAGTTGCCGCGCTGCGCTCCTCCCACGTGGCTAAATCTTCGGCGATTTGGAACAAGACGTCGAAGTCGTCTTCGGAACCGGAACGCAGTGTGATGGCTCGTGAGCTGGACATGCTCAGAATCCTATCAATCAACGCCGGGGGCTCGGTAGAAACGTGCATGCCGCGAGGGCAGTCACGGGGGATCTTTCTACAGTCATTCCGGGGTACGGGGAATGTCGAACTCTTCGTTGTCCCAATATGTCTTCCCGCTGCCTGCGCGCAGCTCTGCCTCAATAGTGACCGCGGACATTCACACGGCCCCCAACTGAAGATAACAATTGATCTCAGTTTCTCGTCTAATTCCGGTAGATGCAGATTTGCACAGTCAACGATGAGGAAGCTTGGGTTCAAGACCGCGTTTGCATCTAACCGTTCTCAACGTCTTGATTCAATATCTAGATACAACCTATACTTAGATACATGAGCGACGATGAGGTGACATCG
>DNHA01000312.1:0-1023 GCA_003486025.1 Micrococcaceae bacterium
AAGTTCTACCGCTTGAGACAACGAAAGAGCCGTGCCCAATGAGAGGGCCATGAACATGGGCGGCGTTGCATATCGGTCAAAGAACGCTAAAAAACCAACAAAACGCAACGCCGAGTCGGGCAGCTGCCGAGGTGCCGCAGCCGGTGACTTGCTCAATATTTTTCCTGCCGTTGAACACATGATCTATGAACATCTCATGTTCTCAAACTAGGCCAAATCATTGCCGAAGATGACATGGCCTGAGCCGCCAGATGACGGCTCGGGCCATGAATGAACGTGCAAGATTTACAACTTGACCAGCGCAGGGTTCATGAAGGCGCTGAAGAACTTGGTAAGTTCCGCGGTAGCGGTCAGCGGAAGAACCTGTGCCACGTACTGATCTGGACGCACTACGACCAAGGCGCCATTTTCGCGGCTTACTGAACGCGCCTCGAAAATTTCCTGGCCCTCAAGAAGTTCTGAGCAGTACGCCTTTTCGTAGTCGGTGAGTTGCAAAGAACCCACCTTTGGCAACAGCACTGCCGGTAGCTGCGCCACCGTAGTGTCGGTGTGGGAACCTTGGAAAATCCCTTTGAGATCAAATGCGGAATCTGCGCCGGCTGCGTTGAAAGCATTCAACGGGGACTGCGCGTGCTGAGCGAGGAATTCCATCAGTGCATCAAACTTCGGCGAAGCGCCGGACGAGTTCTGGTCGGCGAACGCGTACAGTCGCCAGCGGCCGTCGGCCTTGGCGGTGTGCCCTAGCCCGACTTGGTGGGCATCGGCGATCCGTGTGACCGGCGAGGAATAAAAACGTTCGCCTACCGGGAAGCCAGCAGCTAGATGCTGATGGGCAGTGTCGCCGGTGAGCAAAGACTTTGTGTATTGCGTTCCGAATCCTGCGGTGAACCGTCCACCCTGAACGAACTGCGCCTGAACTTCTTCAGGGTCCATGCCGCCGGCTTCAGGATAGTTTGGGTCCTTTGGAGCAGTGGACATGGTCTTGGACCATTTGGTGTCAAAATCGATCAGTTCCTGGGCAAT
>DNHA01000312.1:1096-1628 GCA_003486025.1 Micrococcaceae bacterium
GCCAGCTTCCAACCGAGGTTGAATGCGTCCTGCATGGACACATTCATTCCCTGGCCGGCCTTGGCCGAATGCGTATGGCAAGCGTCCCCGGCAATGAAGATTCGAGGCTCGGCATCCTTGGCCGAATCGGCGGTTAAATTGTCGAATCGGCTGGCTAGCCGCTGGCCAACCTCGTACACGGACCACCAAGCGATTTCCTTGACGTCCAAGGTGTACGGGTGCATGATGCGGCGTGCCGTATCTATGAGTTGATCCGAGGTGAAGCGACTACGCGCTTCGCGGTCGGTGGGGTCAAGCTTCCCGAGATCCACGTAGAGCCGGACCATATGTCCACCCTCGCGTGGGATCAGCAAGATGTTTCCCCCGTCTGCCGACTGAATGGCAGCTTTGAAACGAATGTCAGGGAAGGTGGTGGTGGCAAGAATATCCATCACGCCCCACGCATGGTTTTTAGCATCGCCTTCGAGCTTGATGCCCATGGAACGACGTACGTTTGACCGGGCGCCGTCGGCACCAACAACGTATTTGGCCT
>DNHA01000312.1:1738-2120 GCA_003486025.1 Micrococcaceae bacterium
GGGTTTTTGCCCATTTTCTCGAAGAGGAATTCCTGCAGGCGTGCCTGATTAACAATCAGGTGCGGGTATTCGCTCAGTCCCTCGGCAACGTCTTTCACTCTGCCGCTGCGCGAGATATTTTCGCGTTCATTTTCATCCGGACGCCAGAAGACGGTCTCGTTCACCGCGTAGGCTTCACGCATCAGCCGATCTGCCAAGCCGAAGGCGTTGAACATCTCCACGGTTCGGCATGCGACACCGTCGGCGTGGCCGAGCTTAAGCGGTTCGGCGTTACGCTCCACGATGAGGGTGGAGATTTCCTGGAATTCAGAGAGCTGTGCGGAGAGCACCGCGCCAGCCGGGCCGGTACCTACTACGAGAACATCAACCTGCTCGGGGATCG
>DNHA01000312.1:2269-3208 GCA_003486025.1 Micrococcaceae bacterium
CTAGCTATGGAGTTCTGCCTTGCGGAACAGAATCCCGAGTGTCGCCCCGATTGTCCGCTCGGCAGACTGGATACAGTGAGTGAATGACCAACCTGCGGCAGGCCCAGAAACAGATGACTCGCCAGCTGCTGCTTGAGAACGGCCTGGAGTGCATGATGGAAAATGGTTATGCCACCACCTCGGTGGATCGTATTGCACGCGCGGCAGGAACTACCCGAGCTACCTTTTATCTGCACTTTTCTTCTAAAGCGGAGTTGGTTCGGTCTTTGGTGGAGCATGCGAATAAGGTTTTTGTTTCCGCAGATCGGCCACCATTGGATGAAGTTGTCGCGTCCAATGATCGGGAGATCATCCGCACGTGGATCGCACGAAAGTTTTATCAATGGGCACAGCTCAAAGCGCACCTGGTGGTGATTCATCAGGCGGCCTCGGTGGAACCGGAGATCCAGGCAATGCTCGATGGCTGGTTTGATACGGCGATTGGTCAGATGCAGTCAGGACTGGACCGCACCGCAAGGTTCGAGGCGGACAGCAGGCGCATTCGTAGCAGCTTGGCTTTTGGGCAACTTGAGTTCTTTTCCATGCGCTGGATTCGTTTGGGCTGGGTGGTTTCGGAACAGGTGGCTCTTGAAACGATGGCAGATTCCTGGTGCCAGCTTCTGTGCGACCATGCTGAATCGTAATACTCATTGGGTTAAGTCTCGTCGGCATTTAATAAATCAGACTTAAAGTAATTTTTAGCTGGATTTCCCCATGAATCCAAGGCTGCAACAGCATTGAAAACTCAAGGGTTTTTGCCGACTTTGGCATAACATTATGTTTAATTTAGCGTCAGAACTCACTTGACACCCTGTATTGCCAAGTGCATGCTTGAGTCGTTCGCCGGTGCTTTACGACACAACAGATGTCGGGAAACCCTGCGAACACACACTCGCACCC
>DNHA01000008.1:0-609 GCA_003486025.1 Micrococcaceae bacterium
TCGGGCAGCTCCCGGGAGTAATCCAGCAGCAGTTCCAGCCTGTCGGCCTCCGGAACCTCACTGAACTCCGCGACGATTTCTTCCAGCGCCGGGTTCAGCGCGCTCATGCGCGGGCTCCACGCTGAGCAGGAAGTTCACCGTTGGCCTCGCCGCGCACGATAGGCACACCCACCGCATTGCCCCACTCGGTCCATGAACCGTCATAGTTGCGTACGGTTTCAAAACCCAGCAGGTGCTTGAGCACAAACCAGGTGTGGCTGGAACGCTCGCCGATACGGCAATAGGCGATCACCTCGTCGCCTGGCTTCAATCCGGCTTCGTCGAAGTAGATCGCTTCCAATTCGGCGCGTGGCTTAAACGTGNNCCGCGCATAGCACCCTCTTCGGGGTAATTTGGCATGTGGGTGCGTTCTCCGGTGTATTCCTCAGGCGAACGCACATCGATCAGCGGGTTGCCCAGGTGTTCAAGCACCTGTGGCAGGTAAGCGCGGATCACGCTGTCGTCGCGTTCGACCACCGGATATTCGGTGGCCGTGACCGCAGGCTTCTCGGTGGAAGTCTCGCGGCCCTCGGCGATCCACTTGTCACGTCCGCCATCAAGCAAACGCAC
>DNHA01000008.1:642-1649 GCA_003486025.1 Micrococcaceae bacterium
TCTTCGTGGCCGAAGAGGGTGAATACCCACAGCGCATAGGCAGCCCACCAGTTGGACTTGTCCCCGTAAATCACCACGGTCGAATCACGGCTGATGCCCTTGGAGGCCATCAGCTCGGCAAAGGCCTCACCCTCCACGTAATCGCGGGTGACTTCATCGTTCAGCTCGGTGAACCAGTCGATCTTCAGCGCACCGGGGATATGCCCGGTGGAGTAGAGCAAGATGTCTTCATTGGATTCGAGCACGACCAGGTTCTTGGCACCCAGATTCGCTACCAACCAGTCGGTGGATACCAGACGCTCTGGGTGGGCATACTGCGCGTAGTTGGGGTTGTTCTCCAGCGGTAATGACATGCGTGATCACATTCCTTGTCTTGCGGTTTTTATCCGCTGGCGCTCGGGCGCCAGCCGCATTCTCACCTTCCAGCCTAGTACCGAAGTGCAAACAATCGTGTGGGGTGCGACATTCTTCTCCATCTTCGGGCCTTTGCCAAGGTAAACTGGCCGATGGGCCGCAGGCAGTAGACCCAATTCATTACGCGCACGTCGAACTGAAGGACACCACCGAACGTATGGCCAAGATCATTCACCTGACACAGACCACACCGAACCTCTCGGTCGATGAACTGTTGGCCGGCTTCCACCCGTCCTACCGTTTTGGCGAGGTGTCCTTTAACACCTACCGTCCGGACCCAAACCAGCCTTCGCAGGCCGAAGCGGTCAGCAAGCTGAGCAACTTCGCGCAGACAGTGGGCAAGAACAACGGTGGCGGGCTGTTCTCCAAGCTCTTCGGCAAAAAAACCACTGCCAAAAACGGAATGTACCTCGACGGCGGATTTGGTGTGGGCAAAACCCACCTGCTCGCCTCGCTGTGGCACGCCAGCCCAGGGCCTAAAGCCTTCGGCACCTTCGTGGAATACACCAACCTGGTCGGGGCACTGTCCTTCCGCCGTACCGTCGAGGTGCTCAGCGAATACAAGCTGGTCTGCATCGACGAGTTCGAGCTCG
>DNHA01000008.1:1773-2550 GCA_003486025.1 Micrococcaceae bacterium
GCGGTGGATTTCCAGCGTGAAATCAAAACCCTCTCCGAGCAGTTTGACGTGCACCGCGTCGATGGAGTCGACTTCCGCCACCGCGGACTGCCCGACGCACCGCAGCCGTTGGATGATTCGGCCATCGAGGACTTCGCTACCGAACGCTACCCGGAGGCTACCCTGGCCGTTGATGACTTCGCTGAACTGGTGGCCCATCTGCATAAGGTCCACCCATCGCGCTACCGCCAGCTGCTGGCGGAAACCGACGCGCTGGTCTTGCACAATGTGGACACCATCACCGATCAGTCGATCGCCTTGCGCTTCGTGGTC
Organism: Micrococcaceae bacterium; assembly: GCA_003486025.1. Taxonomy (GTDB): domain Bacteria; phylum Actinomycetota; class Actinomycetes; order Actinomycetales; family Micrococcaceae; genus Glutamicibacter. Next base: position 2,086 of record DNHA01000008.1, read on the forward strand.
CTCGCAGACCGGTTATATGACAAGGATGTGCCGATCGTGGCCTCCGGCAAGCCATTTAGCGAGTTGTTCACCGCAGAGATGATGGCCGGCGGTTACCAGAAGAAGTACTACCGCGCCGTCTCTCGCTTAACCGCTCTGGCCCGTGAGGGGCAAGTCGGAGAGCCTGCGCTCTAAGCACGGCTGAGTTTCGAGAACTTCCCTTCTTCATCGTCGAGCGCCACGCTCGACGATGAAGTGCGTTAAAAGCCCGGCCAGCAGCGCCCAGAACGCACCGCCAACCCCCAGCAAGGTGACATTGCCGGCGGCTACCAGCATCGTCACCAACGCACTCAAACGCCATTGCACATCGTGCATCGCGCCGAGCAGTGACTGCGTGAGGGTGGCTAGAAGAGCCAATCCTGCCGCGGCTTGGAACAACCCCGCCGGCGATGCGCTCGCCACCGAAACAATCAGTGCGCTAAACGC
>DNHA01000003.1 GCA_003486025.1 Micrococcaceae bacterium
GGCGCAACCATTGCGGCCTACCGTGGCCAAGGAATTTATCGGGCCCTGACTGCCGCGAGGGCACGGGCCGCCCTCGAACTGGGCAAAACACTGATCCACAGTGACTCCACCGGCTACTCCAAGCCCATCCTGGCGACCTACGGCCTGCTGCAGGTCTCCACCACGACGCCCTACCGATGGAGCCGGACGCTGGATTAAACGGCGCTGGCAGGGCAGCATAAAGGCCTGCCGTTCGCCTCCGGTGCGGGAGTGAACGACAGGCCTGAAAAACTACTGGGCGAGCAGGTTCTTACTGCTCGGCCTGCTTGAGGAAGTCCCCGGCGCCACCGACAAGTTCGGTGTGTCCGGTTTGCACATCAGCGAAGACCATCTTGGCAACTTCGGCACCAAACTCTTCAACTGAGTACAGCTTGCCGGCCGCTTCGCGGCGCGCATCGATTGCGCCTGGCTCCATGCGATTAAGCAAGGTGGCGGTGATGGTGCCCTCGATCATGTCACCGGAGACCACCACAAAATTGATGTTCTTCTCGGCCAGCTTTGGAATGAACTCACGCAGTGCGTCTTCACCGGCGCGCTTGGACTGTGCCACCTGGTCATAGGCTTCCATGGTGGAGACCTGCTTGATGAAATGCGCCTGGTGGCTGGTCACGAAGACCACACGGCCGCCCTCGCTCATCGCCGGCAACGCAGCTTCGAGCATGGCGACCTGAGCGTCGCGGTTAAGCCGGAGCGCGTAGTTCTCCCCCATCGAGGTTTCCATGCCACCAGAGGCGTTGAGCACCAGCACGTCTAGCGTTCCGAAGTTCTCCACGGCTGCGTCAACGAGAGCCTGTGGGCCTTCGGTGGCGGTCAGGTCCGCGCCGATGGCAACGGCCTTGCCGCCCTTGTCTTCAATAGCTGCCACGATCTTGTTCGCCCGCGGTGCCTTGGCGCGGTAGTTGATGACCACTCCCAGGCCCTGTGCGGCCAGTTCCTGTGCGGTGACCGCGCCGATTCCGCGCGACGAGCCGGTGACGATTGCACCCTTGTATTCGCTCAACTTCTTACTCCTTAGGTATCTCAAAAATTGGGGGTAGTTTTAGTGGCCCATGCCAAGGCCGCCATCAACGGGGATCACTGCCCCGGAGATGTAGGCAGCTTCATCGCTGGCAACCCAGCGCACCACATTGGCGACCTCTTCTGGCTCGGCAAAGCGGTTGGCCGGAATGGACGCAAGGTAGGACTTCTGAGTTTCTTCTGGAAGTACCGCGGTCATTTCGGTGTTGATAAAGCCCGGCGCCACCACGTTCGCGGTGATATTACGCGAGCCAAGCTCGCGAGTCAGCGAGCGGGCAATGCCCACCAGACCGGCCTTGGACGCAGCGTAATTGATCTGGCCCGGTGAACCGTAGAGCCCAACCACCGAGGAGATCAGCACCACACGGCCACGCTTGAGGCGAAGCATGCCCTTGCTGGCTCGTTTAATCACACGGAAGGCGCCGGTGAGGTTGGTGTCGATCACCGAGGTGAAATCATCTTCACTCATGCGCAGCAGCAGCGTGTCTTTGGTTACACCGGCGTTGGCGATGAGCACTTCAACCGGTCCGTGGGCCGCTTCGACCTCTTTGAATGCTGCATCGATTGATTCGCTGTCGGTCACATCGGCCTTCACGCCGAGCAGTCCTTCGGGAACCTCGCCACTGCGGTAGGTGATGGCAACCTTGTCACCGTTGGCTTCGAAGGATCGCGCAATGGCTAGGCCAATTCCGCGGTTTCCGCCGGTCACCAGTACGCTGCGGCCGTTGGTGGTTTCCGTGCTCAATGTAATTCTCCATCCATGCCGTCGGCGCACACCATCGGTTACGGGGCACCAAAACAGACACTTTGCTTAGGTCAGTAGCTAGTCTGAAAACAATCCTATTAGTTACCCCGCAGTATTACAGCTTCGACGGCACGTAGAAATTCGGTTCTCACAGACACAAGTGAGAGAATGAAGGCAGAAATAGCCCCGTTGAGCGAAGTTCGAAAGCTATGTCACATCAGCATGCGAACCATGGTCCAAAGGACCAGCCGGTTCACCGTATTACCGAAGCGCGCGAGTCACACACCTCGGAGCGTGACCTGCGCATACGCAAATACACGATTTCCATGACCGTACGCATGGTGTGCTTCATCTTGGCCTTCTTCTTCGAAGGCTGGGTACGGTGGGTGCTGCTCGCCGGAGCAGTGATCCTGCCCTACATTGCCGTAGTCATTGCCAATGGCGGAGCAGACCTGACCAAGCGCGAACCTCCGGCAGAATTTTATACCGGCCAGGGCCCGGAACAGCTCGAGAATACGGTCCGGCCGACTCCGGCGGACGAACCGGAAATCGTGATCATCGAGGGTACGCTGGCCGACCCTGCTCCCCCGTCCGACGTGTCTAAGGAGTCATAAATGGATCTTCTCGGTTCGTTGGCTGGCGCGAGTTCTGCGCCGACCGAAGTTCAATGCTCGCGCAAGGGATGCCGGGCGCCGGCAGCTTTTCAGATTTTATGGAATAACCCGAAGATCCATACCCCCGATCGCCGGAAAATCTGGTTGGCCTGTACTGAGCACCGCGAGTGGTTGGAAACCTATCTGCAAGAGCGTTTGCTCTACAAGGAAACCCTGCCCATGGGCGAAGGAGCTACGCAGTAAATGTATCGTTTTTTAGCCAGTACCCGCTGGGTTGGCTGGTTGCTGCTCGTCGTCATTTTTGCCGTGGCCTGTGCGGGGCTGGGTAAATGGCAGTCTGATCGCCGCACCGAAGTGCTCACCAGCATTTCCCACGTGAACAACAACTACGACGCCACGCCCGTCTCCGGAGACCAGGCCCTGGACAAGTTCAATTCCTTGCCTGAAGAAGATACCTGGATGACCGTTGAACTGACCGGTCAGTACCTGAGCGATGACACGCGCATCGTACGCAACCGGATCAAGGCCTCCCGCCCGGGCTATGAGGTGCTGGTTCCGTTCCGCACCGAATCTGGCGCTACGGTAATTATCGACCGCGGGTTCCTGCCCATCGGCAACTCCGAAAGCGGCCGCCCCGATACGGTTCCCGCCGCTCCTGCCGGCACGATCACCGTTGACGCACGGCTGAAGGCCAGCGAGGTCAAACTAGATCGCGGCGCCCCCGATGGCCAGCTCGCTTCCATCCACCTGCCCGCATACGCAGCGCAACTTCCCTACCCGATCTCCGAAGGTGCCTACGGCATCATGTATGAGGAAGATCCGGCTCCGGCCACAGCACCTCAGCCCTTGGATGCGCCGGACACCGATGAGGGCCCGCACCTGTCCTATGAGTACCAGTGGTACTTCTTTGGGATCTTATCCTTCGTAGGCTTCTGGTACGCGGCGAAGCAGCAGCGCAAGATCAACGCCGAAGACGCTGCCGAGCTCGCCGAGGCGAAGGCGCTGGGCTTTGATGAACCGATACACCGGGTCCGCAAGCTGCGCGCGAAGGAAGAGAAGAAGTTCCGCCGCGACGGGTCGCTGACCGACGAGGCCTATGAAGATCTCATGCTTGACGAAGATCCGCCGAAGGACGGCGGCCA
>DNHA01000007.1 GCA_003486025.1 Micrococcaceae bacterium
CCTTCTTCATCCGCCGGTCGCTGCATGAAACCCCTGAGTTCGAGGAAGCTAAAAAGAGCAATGACATTGCCAAGCTGCCTCTAGCTGTCCTGCTGAAGTTCCACTGGAAAGACGTATTGCGTGTAGTGCTGTGTGCATTTATTGCCGCCGTATCCACCGTGTACGGAACGCTTGCCATCTCCTACGGCAAGAACATCGGAAATATGGACGCCTCGATCACCCTATGGCTTGTTGTTGCAGGCAATATCGGCGCACTATTCACCCAGCCGTTATTCGGCAAACTTGCAGATGCCATCGGCCGCAAGCCAGTCTTCGTCTACGGAGCAATCTCTTCGGCAGTCATCATGCCGTTCTACCTGCGCAGCATGGAAACAGACAATACGCTCCTGCAGTTCGTTCTGTCTGTGGCAGTCTTCTCCTGCGCCTACGCAGCGGCCAATGCCGTGTGGCCAAGCTTCTACGCTGAGATGTTCTCCTCCAAGGTGCGCTTCTCGGGACTGGCGATCGGCACTCAGCTCGGATTCCTCATGGCCGGGTTTGCTCCGTCCATCGTGGCGGCAATGGGCGGCCTGGAGCCAGGAGGCTGGATCAAGATCAGCGTATTTACTGCCGCAATCTCGTTGGTTGCAACGATTTCCGCGTTGACCGCTCGCGAGACCTACCGGGTGCCCACCGCGCAGCTGGGCAGTAGCCCGGAATTGGTGGCTAAGTAGCAGCAGCAAGACACGACGCCCGGCACGCTCACCCCCATCAGGCGGTGAGCATGCCGGGCATTGTGCTGCTTGGACGTGCGTTAGAACTATGCGTCGGAGCGGTGCCCAAGCATCGTCTGGACATGCTTGGCCACCACATCTCGCCCAGGTGCATCCATCACTATCGTGTAATGGTTGGTATCCGGCACTTCTTCGATCTGCAGCCCACGCAATTTCTGCCCCCACGACTGCACATACTCCTTGGTATACAGCCCTGGTTCGGCACCCAACAGTCCCTTCGGCGAGCGCAGGAACGTCACTGGATGGCGTAATTCTTCCAACGCTTTAAACAGTGAAGCTCCACGGTGCAGTTCCGCCGTATCCTCGGCCAGTGCCTGATATTTTGTCGCCGGACGTAATCGTGGAGCGACTCCATCGAGGTCGTATTCGATGTAGGCATCCACCACCTCGTTCCAGTTTTCGCTGAAGGCCGGGTGTGGTTTCCAGAACTCCTGGTACGCCGCCACCGATTCAAAAGTCATAGACAAACGTTGCGCTGCTGGGCCCAATACTGCTTCGATGATTTGCTCGTCATCCAAGCCATCGGGCACCTGCAAGGGTAGGACGCCGTCGACAAGCAGCAGCGAAGAAACGAGCTCCGGGTAAAGGTCCGCGAATACCAGCGAAACAAAGGCGCCCATCGAGTGGCCAATCACCGGAATCGGGCCACTGGCAAAGTGTTCCACGACCCGGGCAAGGTCCGCCGCGTGTACCGGCATCCCGAAGGGTCCAGGTAGCTGGTTGCTTCGTCCCCGGCCGCGAAGGTCCGGTGCAATGACCCGCACCCCGGGCAATGCCTGAGCAACCATTGCCCACGCAATATGCGAGGCGGTCACCCCGTGTATCAGCAGCACGGTCGGCGCTTGCGGATCATCAGGTCCCCAGAGACCCACCTGCAAGGGGCCGCCAGTAACGTTTACCGTCTCGGTGCGGTAGTTGCTGGCAATCATCGGGCACTCCACCCGCCATCCATGGTGTAGGAGGCACCGGTGACCATGCCCGCTTCATCTTGGGCCAGCCATGCCACCAAGGAAGCGACCTCTTCGGGTTCCACCAGACGTTTCACCGCAGCCTCGGTGAGCATAATCTTCTCCACCACCTCGGAAGGGGCAATCCCGTGAATTTTGGCCTGGTCCTGGATCTGCTTCTCCACTAACGCGGTGCGAACATATCCGGGATTCACACAGTTGCTTGTCACCCCATGCTCTGCACCTTCCAACGCGGTGACCTTCGATAGGCCTTCCAAACCGTGCTTGGCCGAGACGTACGCGCTCTTGAAGGCGCTAGCTCGCAAACCATGCACGCTGGAAAGATTGATGATGCGTCCAAAACCGCGTTCATACATGCCAGGAAGGGCCGCACGGATGAGCAGGAAGGGAGATTCAAGCATCAGCCGGTGAATGAGCCGCCACGCTTCGGGATCAAATTCATGGATCGGGGCTACACGTTGCACCCCGGCGTTGTTGATTAGAATATCGGTATCAATACTCAGCTCTTCCAAAGCTTTAGTATCTGCCAGATCTACCGCCCAGGCCTCCCCGTCCAGATCTTTAGCCACCTCGTCAGCGGCGTCCGCATTCAAATCTGCCACGGTGACAAGTGCCCCCTGCGCGCTGAGCTTCCTTGCGCAGGCCAACCCGATACCGGAAGCCCCGCCGGTGATCAGCGCGGTCCGTCCGGCCAGCGAACCCGAGGTGGACCCAAGTATTCTTTTAGTTTCAGTCATCAGGCTCAACCTTTCACAGGCAATTGTGCGCCATCGGGCGCCAACGCACGGTCAATAAAGTTCATCATCTCTTCAAATACTTCCTCGGGCACTTGGGGCCGATGCCCCTCAGCGTCCTCGGTTCCTTCCCAAAGCACCCAGCGCATACCGACCAATTCACCAATACCCATCAGGGCCCAGGCAGCCACTTCAGGGTTCATCGCCCGGATTTCACCGGTCCGCTGTGATGCCTCAAGGCCTTGGATGTAGCCCTCTACGATTTTGGTGTAGTGGTTGCGTAACGCTCCGGGTGACACAAACTCGGCCTGGCGAATGATCCGGTAAAGGGCGGGATGTTGCGCAGTGAAATGGAAGAAAGCTCTAAATCCTGCCCGCTCGGCGGCAAACCTGTTTTCTGCTGCAGCGGAAGCCTCGGTCATTGCCATGCGCACGCGCCGGTTCAGATCTTGAACTACCTCGTCAAAGATCTCCTGCTTGCCCGCAAAGTACAGGTAGAAGGTACCTAACCCCACGCCGGCGCATTCGGTGATTTTCACAATCGACGCGTCGTGATAGCCCGAGGTGGCAAAGACTTTTTCTGCCGCAGCCAGGATCTTGCTGCGGGTACGAGTCCCGCGTTGTGTCCGAGGTGTCACTGTGCTCATGGCTAATCCTCCTCCCGTAGTGAAAGCTGTTCGGTCCTGCTCTGGTCGCGTAATTGCTGGCGCGAAACTTTTTCAATTCCCACGCGTGGCAGCGTAGGGGTGAATTTGAAGGTGTCCGGAATCTTGAATCGTGCGAGTTTGCTGGCGCAATGCGCCGCCAGCTCCGTGGCATCAACGTGAGCATGCGTCTGTAAAACCACCCAGGCTTGCCCCACCTCGCCCCACCGGTCATCCGGCACTCCGATAACCGCGACTTCAGCCACCGCAGGATGGGTCAACAGCACTTGTTCAACTTCGGTAGGTGAAATATTTTCACCCCCGGAAATGTAAAGGTCCTTGATCCGGTCAATGACCTTCAGATACCCCTCGGTGTCCCGGTGAACCAAATCTCCGGTATGCAGCCACCCGTCAACAAAAGCCTGAGCGCTGGCAGCGCTGTCTCGGAAATACCCCGACGCTACACTCGGACCGCTGACCAGCAATTCTCCGTCTCCGGCCCCATGGATTTCTTCGCCGGTCACCACATCAACGAGCTTCACATTCACGTGCGGGTACGGCCTGCCGGCAAACCCAATTTTGCTCATCGCTTCTTCGCTAGCCAGACACAGCACGTTCGGTCCGGCTTCACTCAGTCCATAGCCCTGGACCAGCGCCACGCCGCGCCCATGCCAGCATCGCAACAAGCTCGGAGCCATCGGCGCCCCGCCGACCACTGCCAGCTTCAAGGCCGTGAGATCAGTCGAGTCGAAGTCTGGATGGGTAGCTAGCATCCGGTAGTGCGCCGGAACGCCCATCATCTTGGTGACTTTGCGGTCTTCCAATAATTGCAGGGCGCGTCCGGCGTCAAAGGTCCGCTCCAGCACTACCGTGGCGCCTACCCACCAGGCCAACAGCGGCTGAATATTCCAGCCGCCCAAGTGGTACTGCGGCAGCACCGCCAGGATGGTATCCGCACTGGTCAGATCCGCGGTGCGCGAAAGGGCCAAATTATTCCAGAAACAGTTTGCGTGGGTCAGCACCACCGCCTTGGGTTTTCCCTCGGAACCCGAGGTGAACACCATCAGCAGCGGATCATCATCGGCCGGCGCCTGTCCTTGCAGTCCGGTGCCTAACCGAACGACTCGTTCGACACTTGCCTCAACGCCTACCGGTCCCATGGCAACCGTGGGCAGCGGAGCAATCAGCTGCGCGTTGCTCTGTTCGGCTAGTCGCTGAAACTCATCTTCAACGACCCACAGCGCCGGGTCGGCAATCACCAACTGCTCCCCCAACTCCGCAGGAGTCAGCCGCCAGGAAAGAGGCACCAGCACCAGTCCTGCCTTGGCACAGGCGAAAAACAACACCACCTGATCTGCACCGTTTCCCGAAAGGGTCGCGATCCGATCCCCCACGCCAAAACCCGCCGTGGCGAATTTCTGGGCCAAGCTAGCTGCCCGGCGCTCCAGTTCCCGGTAAGTAGTGCGCACCCCGCGATCATCGATGGCAATACGTTCCGGGGTGCTCAGCGACCGGTCCGTAGTCCAGCGCCCCAGTGTGTGCAGTCCAAGATCTCTTGTCATGGCCGCAGCCTAATTCCGCTTGGTGGCTGCGTTAGCTGAAAAACGCTCACGCAGCCGGCGCACCGCACCGGTCAGGCCGCCAGGCATAAACAGCACGACCAGCACAAACAGGGCGCCAAGGATAAACAGCGGCTCCGACAGCGGCACATGCAAGATGGCTGGCAGCGACTCGACCGCGCTGGAATTCGCGAAGGCACTCAACCTCTGGTCCAGCAGCGTGTACAGCACTCCGCCTATCACCGCGCCCCACTTCGACCCGACCCCGCCGAGCACCACCATCACCAACAAGGTGATCGTAAAGTCAGCAGAAACTTGCCGCGGCACGGTCCCCGATTGCAAGAGCACAAACACCATGCCCACCGCCGCGGCCAGCACACCTGCCACCACAAAGATCAACAGTTTTGCCCAATAAGGCTGCAATCCCAGCACTCGAACCCGCAACTCGTTCTCGCGTACGGCGGCCGCCACATGCCCGGCACGTGAAGACTGCACCCAAGAAACCACCGCAATCACGATCAGCAAGGTCAGCAGCGAGAGCCAATAAAGGTTGCGGGTATTGGCCACACCAACCAAAAACTCTGGAATACCAGCGGTATCCGGGCTCACCCCCTCCTCACCACCGGTAGCTCCGCCGGGATTACGGCGAACCAGCACGCTGCCGGCCTGGGCAAAAGCCAGAGTCACCATGGCAAATGGAATACCCGTCACCCGCAACGCGACCATGCCAGTCA
>DNHA01000221.1 GCA_003486025.1 Micrococcaceae bacterium
CATGACTTGCTGATCGTCCTTTTTCAGCGCAAAGAATCCATAGACTCCAGCAAGCAGCACTACCAACGAGATGGTGATGAAGGTCTGGCGGTAGCCCACCTGGTCGTGGAGCATGCCCAACGGTGTGGAGAGCAAGACATTTCCAATTTGCGAGGAAACTTGGAACCCCACCATGTACAAGGTTGCAGACAATGCCGGGTTGAAGTGCAGGGTGAAGTAACGGAACACCGGAAGAATGAACAACGGCGTTTCGATGGCGTGCAGCATCTTAATTGCGGAGACGAGCAGCGGATCATCAACGAGCGCGCAGCCCAAGATACGTACGAACATGATGGCGACGCCCAAGAGCAGTGCTGAGCGCACGCCCACGCGGCGCATCAGCAGAGGTACGAGCCCCAGCATGGCGGCTTCAACGAAGACCTGCACCGAGTTGAGGATGCCATATACCTGCTGACCGGTTTCCTGGTCTTCAAAGAGTCCGGTGTAGAAGTCGGGGAACATCTGCTGATCAAAGACCGTGTAGAACGTCCAGGACAGCATCACGAATACGATGATGAGCCACAAGCTTGGTAAACGGAAAAGACCCAGCATTTCACGGAAGCCCGGAGTAGACGCCGGAGAGAGTTTTCCGCTGCTTGGGACAGGAGCTGCTGGTTTGGCTTCGAAGCGCCAAAGCAGCAGCATCAACAGGTGGATCACTCCGAGTACCGAGCCGATCCAGAAATTCAGCATTGGGTTGATGGTAAACAGGAAACCTGCAGCCAGTGCCACGACGGCGTAACCGAATGATCCCCACATGCGCGCTTGCCCGTATTCGAAGTTAAAGCGGCGGCTGTAACGTTCGGTCAGCGCTTCAAAGAGGCCTACGCCTGCAAGGAATCCAACAGAGAATACGACTGCGCCGGCAATCACGCCCATCATGAAATGGGACTGCAGCAGCGGCTGGTAGACCCACATGCAGAATGGTCCGGTGAGCGCGGTCACCGCGGCAATCACTACCGCAAGATGCTTCCTCAGACCCAGCCGGTCTTGCAGAGCACCATAGCCGAACATCAAGAACAGCGTCACGAGCGAGTTCACCGAATAGACGGTACCGACCTGTGCGCCGCTGAGCCCCAAACCGTTGGATTCGCTGGTGAGCCAAATTTGGAAGAATGACCACCAGATTCCCCATGATGCGAAGAACAGCAGCATCGAGAAGGAACTGTGAAGGTACGTAGGGTTTCTAAGAGTTGTGCTTAGTCCAGTCATCTTTGCCCTGGTTTCTTTGTCATCGTTGGAAAGTTCTTAGTGAGCTAATGCGCGGGAGAAATCGTTGACCCACGGCGGATTCGCACCGGTCTGTGCCACGGTCAATGCTGCCGAAGTCAACGCGTGGTGCAGCGCTTGAGNNATTGTTCGATATCAGCTGGTTGGAAGGCGGCTCCGGTGCGTAGCGCTTGAGCTAGTTCAGGTAGCGAGAGCACACCGTAAAGCAGTCCGGACATGAACGCGTCACCGGCACCGATGGTGTCTTTGAGTTCTGTCGGCTGGGCCGAGATGTCATATCGATTTCCGTGGGCAACAGCCAGGCAGCCGTCACCGCCTTGAGTCATCACCGCAAAAGCCGGCCCAAGGCTGGAAACATGCGCCAGTACGTCCCACAGGTCCAGATCAGGGTACAACCACTGAGCATCTACATCGCTGAGCTTAACGATATGACTCAGTGACATCAGCAATTCGATTCTTTCGATTGCTGCTTCACGGTCTTCCACCAGATCCGGACGAAGATTTGGGTCGTAACTGCGCAGTGAACCAGTTGCGGCATGAGCGAAGGCATCAACGATGCTCTGCCCCGAGGGCTCAATCCACGCGGCAATGGATCCGGTATGCAATAGTTCGGTGGCGGCATCTGCTGCCACTGGTGGAATCTGCTGGTGGATATCAAAGGCGTAATGGGCGTTTAATTGCTCGTCAACGTGAACCTGGGCCACCGAGGTGGCCCGCTCGGTGACCGAGCCGGAAGCGACCGTCACCCCTGCTTGCAACAGATGCTCGGCAATTTGCTGTCCATGGGCATCTTGGCCAAATTCGGTATGGAATTGCACAACATGTCCTAGGCGCGCGAGTCCGACGGCAACGTTCAGTGGTGAACCACCGGGGTGGGCCAAACCCGAGACTACGTCTACCAGCGATTCTCCCATGACTGTAATACTGCTCATGCGCTGCGCTCCAAGCTCGTTTCGCTCAATGGCAGGACCCCTACAACTGCGCGCGTGCTGCCGGAGTAATGCAGCACCCCATAGGCTGGCGCAGCTTCGCCGGTGAGCTGATCGGTCAGTGACTGGCGGCCATCCGCACCCAGAATTTCAATGGAACCATGATCCAGAAGAATCTGGATGACTAGCTCGGTGGAATCCTCCGGAAGCGGCATGCGCTGGCTGGAAGCGTAGAGCTCATGGGCAACCTTGCCTGCGCCGCGGTGGTGCTGAAGCAGAGTCGGCTCAACGGCCACCTCGCTGATCACGCTGTGATCTGCGCGGTGCAGGAGCAGCCTTGCCTGGCCGGTGAAGTCACCAGCGAAGCTCAGTTCCAAAAGTGCCGGGGCACTAAGCTCAATGCGCGTCTCGCCGGCAAGCACCGCGCTGGTTGGCACGGGGGACTCGGGCAGACCACTGAGGCGTTGACGAATCTCAAAACTGCCGTCACCAAGCTGCACCAAATCCAGGGTGCGAGCTGCGCTCATGGAACCGCGCCAGCCGTCGTGGGGCAGATCGCGCGCGTAGTCCCAGTTGCTCATCCAAGTGATGATGGTTTGCTGGTGAACCGGCAGGCCGTGGAAGCTGACGCCGGCGTAGAAGTCGCGGCCCCAGTCCAGCCAGCTGCCCTGGCTTAGTTGCTCGAAGGCCAGTGAATCATTAGCTTCCTGCTGCTTGTCGGGGGTGAATGTGAAACCGTCAAATTCTCCCACGAAGTATTGGGTGCCGGAGCCGCCTGCCACACCGCCGGGATTCAGCGAAACGAGCAGGACCCACTTGAGCTGATCGCTGCCGGCGACCGGCAGCTGGATGAGGTCCGGGCATTCCCAGATGCCGGCGGTGGCTGCTTGCGGGCCGAAGCTAGATGTCTCGGTCCAGTCGATGAGGTTTTCCGAACGGTAGATCAGCACACGGCGTTCGATGGCTTCCACTACCACCATGACCCAGCACGAGCCCTGCGCGGATTCGTAGCGGAAGACCTTGGGATCACGGAAGTTCTTGGAACCACGGTCCAAAACCGGGTTCTTAGAGTACTTGGTGAAGGTAGCGCCACCGTCCAGCGAGTAAGCCAGCGCTTGGGACTGGTTGCTTTCGTCCTTGGCTGCCGCAGTGTACATCGCGATGATCGGCGCGGTGCTTCCGTCTCCGAGGCCGCTGGTGTTCTCCTGGTCGACAACGATGGAGCCGGAGAAGATGTCTGCGACATCCCCGTGCAGGATGGCGATGGGAAGTTCGGTCCAGTTCACCAGATCGGTGCTGACCGCGTGTCCCCAGGACATGTAGCCGTGGCCAACTCCGTTGGGGTTGTGCTGGAAGTACAGGTGGTACTGCTCGCCATCAAAGAACAAACCGTTGGGATCGTTGATCCAGTTTTTCTTGGGGGAGAAGTGAAGCTCCGGTCGCATGACCGCGACTTGTTGTAGTTCGGGCAACGTCGCCATCCTTAATCAAGATCTGCTAAATGCATTTAGCATAAGACTGTAACAGCGTCAGGACGTCCCTGCAATAGGCTAGGCTC
>DNHA01000119.1 GCA_003486025.1 Micrococcaceae bacterium
GTCACTGTGGTCATGGGGTCGGTGATGCTTTTCGCGGCAGTGGTGTTGAAGCCGCCATTCATTTGCGCCATGAACACAGTCGAGACTCCCATTGCATGCGCGGCACCGGCAGGCCGCTTGTAGTTGCCGCCGCTGGTGATGGTTGGCAATGGCTCATTTAACGCTTTGCCTTCGTCTGTGAACCTGAACTTCACCAGGTGCGCCGCTGCGATCGCATGCTTAACGCCGCCTGCTACAACTGTACCCAAGGGTTGGTCCAGTCCAGGTACACGCGGTGCTTGGCCTGCTCTCTCCCCGTAACCGGTTTGAACGAGTGTTGGGCTGACTATCGAGAAGGCGCCTCCCTTTGGGTAGGAGGTCACGGTGCGTAGAGGCTCGTCGGCAGACTGCACGCTTTCCCCGGACCAGTTCGCGATTGGCACGATAAAAGGGCTTGCGGCCTCGAGCACAAACTTGCGCATGCCCTTGGCAACACGGCGCAGAGTGGCCGGGGCCAGATCCTTTTTACGGCCAAAGATGCTTTTGCTTGGGATGGTCCAATCAATGCACTCGGCGGCGGTATGCCACTTCTGCTGGCCCTTGGCGGGGTTCTTGGCGTGCGTTGGTTCGGGCCACACGATGGGCTGGCCATCGCAGCTGGCAATCATGAACAGGCGTTCCCGGCTGGTTGGTGCCCCGAAGTCGCAAGCCTTGATCACGCGCCATTCGACGGCATAGCCCAGGCGCTGCAACTCCGCGACGAACACAGCCCAGGTCTGACCGCGACGTTTCGGGTCGGGTACCAAAAATTGCTCGCTGACGGGCACCACTTCACCTGGCTCAGCAATTCCGCCACCCAGCTTGATGACGCGCCCGGTCGATTTGCAGCGTTTGGCCACCAGTGGCCCCCATTGCAGGATCTGCTTGACGTTCTCCAGGCTGATCACCCGGGGTTGCTTCATGCCAGCCCACTTAAGGCCAATCCAAGACAGGTTACGAATCTCGCGCTTGCGGGGCTGCCCACCAGCTGCCTGGCTGTGATGGGTGCAGTCCGGCGACATGTGGAACCAACCCACGGCACGGCCACCGCATTCGGTGTCAGGGTCGCCCTCAAACACATCGGTGGTGAAGTGCTTCGCGTGCGGGTGGTTGACCGTGTGCATGCTGATCGCGGCGGGGCTGTGGTTTTTGGCGACTGTCACAGCACGGCCAAGCCCCATTTCCAGCCCGGTACCCGCGCCGCCACCGCCGCAGAAGAAGTCTACGACGATCTCATCGTCCTGCTGGTTGAAGCCAAGGCCGTACTGGGTTTTGAAATCGAAGGGGTATTTCTTCTGGTGTGCGGACATATTGGATCCTCGCCGGTATAGTCGGTAAAAAACTGGAGGTGTTTATGGGGTGTTTCGTCTGCGATCAAGAAGCCGAGAAGCTTGAATCGGCAGGCGACTACGAAGAGCTATCGTGTTCCGAATGCGGGCATTACCGGATTAGTGGAACTGTCGTACGCATGTGGGAGAAAGCCCGTTGGCTGCATACCGTCGCAATGCAGCAATGGCTCGACGAGCAGCGCCGCGACGGCGTCGACCTACCCATGATCACCACCGAGGTTGTTGTTTGGGATGGTGTCCGGGTAGGCAACTAGTCGCCACAGAAGCAGGCAATAGCCTCGTCGACATCAGCAAACATATCGAATTGGGTGTCTGAGTAGTCCAGCATCTGCTGGTAGCTGGGGCGGTCACTCCGGAAGCGGGCGCCGTCTCCGGTGAACTTGCCGCCGGACACTACTGAGCTCTCCATGCGCGCCCACCACTCGGCCTTGGGCCGGTCGCTGGCGATGATCGAATAGACCTGCTTGGCACCTTTCAGGAAGCAAAGGTCACAGTTGCCCTCCAGCGTCCTGCCATTGATCGTCGGTAGCATCAGGTCGAATGGTTGGCCGGCCCAGAAGTCGGTCACGTCCTGGACGCCAACACCAGCATCGGCCAGGGGCATGACCATCATGGCCCACTTGCTTTCGCTGGTGCTTTTACGGTGCCTGATCTTCACGACACGCCGCGGCTCATCGGCGCGGATTCCGGTCATCATGTCCACCGGAGCTTCCTCGGTCGAAAGGCCCAGGCTGCGCAGGTACTTGTGAATGATACGGATCTTCAGGTCGATGGTGCAGAACCGGGTGACCGGGTTGGGCAGGTACTTGCGCTTGCGGATCAATGCTTCGAAAGGTTCGCCCTGGCGGCTGGCGGTGGCGTAATTCACCACTGCAAACCCCGCTTCATCATCTCGAAACTCCAGCCAGGCAATTGGCACCTTCCACCGCTCGGCGCATTCCCGAACGAACTCCAGGGTGGCAGGGTGTTCCTTCCCGGTATTGGCGAAGGTGACGACCAGATCGCTCAGGTTCTCGTTGTTGTCCAGCACCTGGCGCAGCATATAGGCGCTGGTGCGGCCGCCGGAAAAGCTGACGACCGTAGTCCCGGATAATTTGTAGGGAGGCATAGAGGATCCTCGCCGACTGGCGTGATTCGTTGATATGGGGTATTTGTGTTCGGCCCGGCATGGNNAGGAACGGCGTACCAGGGCCGAGCGACACAAACAGAAGCATCAGTTCGACGATCTTGCCGCATTACTTGAGGCAACTCCGGTCGAATATCGAGCCAAGCTCTACGAGAAGCTAGAACGGGAGCGAATTGCTGAGTCGATGGTGAAGTCTGGAAAGAAAAATCGTGGAGGCTGGCCGTTTGTTTCTGGGAGCTTCGAGAGTGGCAGTAAGAAGTGATGGTCTAAGCAGCCATTTACTGCAATCCGCTCATAGCTTTCTCTATGCATGCGTATAACAAGCTGCGGCGCTTTCATTGGCGTTAGTCAGAAGCACGTTTGAGCTGGTCAGTGAGCTGTGTTGGCAGCCCGCGCACCGTCAGCGTTCCGGCTTCTTTGTCGAACTCAATCTTGGAGCCCAGCAGGTGT
>DNHA01000083.1 GCA_003486025.1 Micrococcaceae bacterium
GGGACTCGGGAGGCAGGTTTTCAGCAGCCCCGGGGCAGCCTGGAAACAGCTATGACGAAGGTGAAGAGGGAGCGCTGTCGAGGGTATTTGAGGGTGTCGGCGACCGCCTGACCGGTGCAATTCAGGAGGTTGGTTCAGGCGCCGAAGAGGCAGACCCCACGGTCAAGGCGTTCAACGAAGTAGCCAAGCCGCTGCAGCGCGGATTCGGCAAGATCATGGCCGGCGGGGAGGGTCGCAAGCAGGATCGATGGTACCGGCGATTCTGGACGATGATGCGCGATTCTCGTCGCGAAAGCAGGGCGGACGGAAAGCGGCAGCAGAAACTGCTGAAGAGCATCGAGCGCAAGCCTACAGGTGGAGATGGGTCAGCGCTGTGGCGCGGACTGATGCTGCTGATCGCCCCGGTTATGGGCGTCATGTCGATGCTGGCCGGGCTGCCGGTTATGCTTGCCGGTGCCCTGACTGCCGCAATAAAAGTGCTGCTTACCGCTCTTGGATTGGGCCGGATAGCGCGGCGAATACCTGTTCCTGGTCGGCGCCCTCCGCCTCGCCCCGGCTCCCGGCCGGCTCAAGCGGCGTCGCTCNNNNCCCGGTGGCGCCAGCCGTCGGCCACCACCGGCTGGCGCATCTCCCTCTGCTGGCGGCGGTCGGGCAGGCGGCCTGCTCCGGGGAGGTGCCAAGCGGATACCTATAATTGGATCGCTGCTTGGCCTGGGCTTCATGGCAAGCGACGCTGCCAGGGCAGAGTCCGGCGACGGCACGCGGGCGGAGAAGGATCTCGATACTGGTCGCGCCATAGGTGGCGGCCTCGGTGGTATCGGCGGCATGGCTGGAGGCGCCGCTCTTGGTGCCACCTGAGGGTCTCTTGTTCCTGTCGTCGGGACGGTTATCGGCGGGATTATCGGCGGCGTGGCCGGCGGCTTCTTTGGCGGAAGTGCCGGCGAAGTGGTAGGCGAGAAGGTGGGCGGCTGGGTAACAGAGCTGCGCGAATCTGACTTCGTCAGTGGCATATCCGAGCGCTGGGAGTACACCACCACCTTTATGTCCAGCCTCTGGTCGCAGGCCAGCGAAGCGGTGTCCAGTCGGTGGGAGNNTCGGCAATGCCTGGAGCGGCGTCACTGAGTCCGCAAAGTCGCTATGGGATGGCGTATCAAGCGCAATCGTTGGTCGCTGGAAGTCCGTAACCGAGGCCATGAAGGGCGCCTGGGATGGCGCTGTCAGCCTTGCGGCCAAGGGGTGGGATGCGCTTGCCAATATGGCGACGGGAGCCAATGCCTGGATAGCCGACAAAACAGGCGTTGATGTTGCCGCCAGCGTAACAGCTGCTGCTGACGGCGTTCGAGACATTGCGGCAGATGTGCGAGAAAACATAAAGGGAGCGGCATACAGCGCCTGGGATGGCGTTAAGAGCAGGGCCTCAAGCGCTGTAGAGTGGGCGGGGAACACAGCCCCGGGGCGCGCCGTCCGGATGGCTCACAATGAGGCGTCGGCAATGCCTGCGCTGACCAGTGCCATGGCCGAGGCGGGCATAACTGATCCGAACGAGCAGGCCGCATTCCTGGGGCAGATGCACCATGAGTCGGGCGGCTTCCGGACTATGGAGGAAAGCTTCAACTATCGCAGCGCCGACCGCATCATGGGCGTCAGCAAGACNNAGACTGCTCGCAACCAAGGTGAGTCTGCTGTAAACGAGGCCATGGCGAAAGGCCCCGAGGCTGTCGCCGAACTCATGTATGGCGGTCGCATGGGTAATACCGAGGCTGGTGACGGGTACCTATTCCGAGGCAGAGGATTCACCCAGCTGACGGGGCGCGATAACTACACGGCAGCCGGTGAGGCGCTGGGCATTGACCTGGTCAACAATCCCGACATGGCGGCTGACCCTGAAGTGGCATCCCGTATCGCAACCTGGTACTGGCAGGATCGTTCTGGCCTGTCAGAAGCTGCGCAGCGCGGAGACACCAAGGAGGTCACGCGCCTGATCAACGGCGGCCAAAATGGCCTGGCTGACAGAGAAGAGCAGACGGCGCGGTTCCTTGGCGCTGCGCACGCGGGGGACTTCAGTGTTAAGCCTGCCGCAGTTGCTGGCGAGGCCCTCGAGGCCGTCGATCCCGGCATCGGTACCGAGCCTGCTGGCGCCCCCTCTGTTCCAGGCGCGCCTGAGTTGCTGGGCGTGCCAGACACTCCGCTTGATACGCCTGCCTCTGCTGATCCCGCTTACCCGGACGCGCAGCCGGCACTGGGGCAGGCCGCTCCTGCCGGCGTTCCGCCGCCGCCATTGCTGACGATCAACAGGAGTGTGGCACCGACAGGCGCGGGCGTTCCGGCCACGCTTGCGCCTGTCGGCAGCGCAGTCAGGGCGCCGACCCCCATATCGGTGCCGCATGCCCCGGCAATATCCGATACTCCGACCGTGAGGGCGCCTTTGGCGGTGCCCGACAAGCAAGGTGACAGCAAGAGTCGCCCAATGCAGGCAGACGGGGAGATAGGCAGGGATGTTCCAGACAGGCGCATAGCCCACATTGTCACCGGCGCTTACAGCGGTATGGGATGACGTCGACTGCTGCGTGATGGCACTGATTAGACGGAAAAGCTC
>DNHA01000195.1:0-2411 GCA_003486025.1 Micrococcaceae bacterium
GCCGCGATATGGCGTGTAGCTAAGGCACCAAATCCAGTGGAGATTCCATAAACCGGAGTTTCAGAAGCTGCCAGCGCATCAATATGTGTGCGGACTTCGGCTAATTTCTCGTTCACTTCGGCTGAGATATCTACGCGAATGCCGTGGCGGGCAACATGTAGCACATCCTGTGCCGTCGTATTGGTCAGATGAAGAGTTACCGAAGCGGGCGAAGTATTCATGAAAGGTGTTCCGTTCGTCAGTGAAGCTGTCTCTAACGTCCATTCTTCGCCAGTGCCATCACATATTTTGCTTGCCCAACCCTAATCTGTCTGCTATTTCGGACAGCCAGTGGGCCGGTGAGCCAGCTTTTTATATTTCGGAAAAATTCATTGAAAGGTCACTAATTAAATGTCGCATTTCGTATACATTCTCGTATCAATGGATTTGCTTCACTTGATTACGTGAAATTGGTAAATTGTCTTCACGAATACCAGAATTCCCCAGAGCCTCACGTAGGCTCTGGAGTCCAAGCCACAACGAAGTGGCGCGGTTTTGAAAACACAACGGTTATCAAAACATTGAAGAACGAGCGAAGGACCGGCAACCGTGAGCGCAAGGTTGACCACAATGAAAAAGCAATTAACAGCTACACCAGAAAGCGCTTGGCGAAAGCGCAAAGATGCTTGGGAGCACCTCGGATATGTCTTGGGTGAGATCATTCGAGGTCTCGACGACAAGGTTTCCGGGGAGCAGCATGAGCACGACGCAAAGCAATTGCTGAGCCTGCTTTCAGCTATCGAACCATACTGGGCCTCACCGGGAATCGATTACTTCAACGAAGTTAACACCCTGATGCACGAAGGCCACTATCGCGATGCCCTGAGCAAGGTTTACCAGGCAAATCAGTCTTTCCGCACCCAGACGCAGTACATTGACGGCGAAGGCCACGATCTTGACGCCGAGGAAAACGAAGCTGCCGCGCAGGGCAGCGATTTACGCGGTCATGAGACCCGCGCTAGCCAGCGCAAATTCACCCCAAAGGTGGAAATACTGCTCGTTGACAATGGGCCGGCGGACGAAATTGAACGGTTCAAGGCAGAGATGCTGGAGCAACGCCAGCGAACCGATTCATTCGTCTACAGTTTTGTCGTAGTCCCGAGCGTCGAAGATGCGCTGACTGCGATCGTCATCAATCCGACAATTCAAGCGGTCGTGCTCACCGCCCGCTTTGAATTGGAAACCCGCCGGCGCCTGAGCGCCACCTTAGGCAAATACGTCTCGCGGCATACCGCCGGACGGTTCAAAACGCTGCGGCAAATCGACCGGATTCTGGATCTGGAAGCAATCATAGATCTGCTGCGTCCTGAGATCCCCGTGTACCTGATCGCTGGGGTCGCGCTGGAATCTATTGCGCACGAGATTACCGGACGCTTCAAGCGCATCTTCTCCCGCAACGATGGCATGGACCTGCACCTGTCATTGATCGCCGAAGTTCTGGAACGGTACAACACTCCCTTCTTCCACGCCTTGCAGACCTACGCCAAACGTCCTGGCGGAGTTTTCCATGCGATGCCGATTTCCCGTGCGGGCTCAGTGCAAAATTCCCCGTGGGCACGTGACCTCGTAGATTTCTACGGAAAAAACCTGTTGCTGGCTGAAACCTCGGCCACCTCTGGTGGGCTGGATTCGCTGCTTGATCCGCAGAGCTCGATCAAGGAAGCTCATGAACTAGCGGCTCGCGCGTTCAACAGCCACCGGACCTATTTCGTGACGAACGGGACCTCCACGGCAAACAAGATTGTCCACCAGTCAATTCTGGCTCCAGGCGATATTGTGCTCGTTGACCGGAATTGCCATAAGTCGCACCACTACTCGCTGGTGCTAGCAGGGGCAAATGTCAGTTATCTAGAGGCCTACCCGCTGAACGAACACTCGATGTATGGGGCAGTGTCTCTGGAGGAGATCAAGGGTCGTCTGCTGCAACTGCGCCGTGAAGGTCTATTGCACAAGGTCAAAATGCTGACGCTGACTAACTGCACCTTCGACGGAATTATTTATGATCCACGCCGTGTCATGGAAGAATGCCTGGCAATCAAGCCTGACTTGGTTTTCCTCTGGGACGAAGCATGGTTCGCTTTTGCCGGTTTCCATCCGATTTATCGCCAGCGCACAGGTATGGCCGCGGCCGAGCGAATCCGGACCACCTTCGAGACCAAAGACTACCGCGAGCGTTTTGCCGCTCAACAGGCAGCATTGCCCGAGCCTGGAACTCTGGATGATCCGTCCAATGACGATGCGTGGATAAAAACGCGCCTGCTGGCTGATCCTGCAAAAACTCGGTTGCGAGTTTATTCGACGCAATCGACGCATAAGACCCTGACCTCACTGCGTCAGGGCTCGATGATTCATATTCATGATCAGGATTTTGC
>DNHA01000195.1:2451-3319 GCA_003486025.1 Micrococcaceae bacterium
GCCTCTTTGGATATTGGACGACGTCAGGCAGAACTTGAGGGCTACGCGCTGGTGCAGCGGCAGGTTGATCTGGCGCAGTCAATTGTCCGAGCCATGACACGCAATAAGCTGTTGCGCAAATACTTCCGTGTTCTGGACACTCAAGAGCTGATCCCCGGTGAATATCGGTGCAGTGATACCGCGGATCCGGTACGCGACGGGCTGGAAGTCTGGGACCGGTCATGGGCCGAGGATGAGTTTGTTGTCGACCCGTCACGACTGACCTTGGATATCAGCCGCACGGGAGTCGACGGAGACACCTTTAAGCACACCTACCTGATGGACGGCCACTCAATTCAGGTGAATAAGACCAGCCGTACCTCGGTGTTGCTGATGACAAACATTGGTACCAACCGTTCGGCGGTTGCGCACTTGATTGAAGTGCTAGTGAAGATCGCCGAAGAGCTGGAGCACGAGCGCCGACTTGACGGGCGCGCCAGGGCTGATGGCAAAAAGGTTCCTGCAACCGAAGTGCCTATGCCTGACTTCAGTTATTTCGCCGACGAATTCAGTGGCGGTGGTGGAAGTGGCGATATGCGTTCGGCCTACTATCTGACCTATCAAGACCCGGCCACGCACTTCATGTTTTCGCCTGAGATCCGTCAACGGATTCAGCGCGGGGAACAAATAGTTTCGGCTGCCTTTGTAACGCCATATCCGCCAGGCTTCCCGGTGCTGGTTCCGGGACAGGTAGTTTCAACGGAGATCCTTGATTACATGGATGTCCTGGATACTCGCGAAATTCATGGATACCACGGTGACTTCGGATATCAGGTCTTTACTTCCGAAGCCTTGGCCAGCGTAGCTGCAAAGCGACTATAGGTCTTGA
>DNHA01000209.1 GCA_003486025.1 Micrococcaceae bacterium
TCAACGCCAGACGCTTGACCGCAGGGAACGCGTCGAGCAGGTTCACCCCGATAATCGTATCGATCTGCACGTCGCTGGGGAACTTCTGCACGCTGGAGACTACCTTGTCCCAGGCGATGACCACGCGGGCCTGGTGGTCTTCAAACTGGTGGCGGAGTTCGCGAGAGGTGTAGAGCGGATTGTGCTCCACCACGACCGCGCCCAGGCGCAGCACCGCATAGAATGCGACCACGTGCTGCGGGCAGTTCGGCAAGATCAGGGCCACCCGGTCTCCGGCTTTCACCCCGAGTTTGCGCAACCCCTCGGCTGCTTGCAAAACCTGTTCGCCAAGATCCGCGTAGCTGACCTGGCGGCCGAAGAATTCGGTGGCAGGTCGCTGTCCGGCTTCGCGCACGGACCGCTCGAACATATGGCTCAGCGATTGCGTGGGAAGCTCAATCTGTGCAGGAACGCCTGGCTGATAGTTAGCTACCCAGGCCGGCGCGGCAGTATTATCCATGACTCCAATCATGCCCGATACCGATGGTTTCGGGTTAAACGTCGAGGCTGATTCCCGCAAATTTTCTTTTCAACGGCCCTTCCGGCAAAGTTCCGCGCGGCCGGAGTTCAGCGGGGTTGCGAATGATCTTCGGCCACCGGGGCCAGTGGTTTTAGGGGAGGCGGAACAATATTTTTCGGCACACGCTGGCCGGTGCGGGTGGCACCAATTCCTGCCAGAATGACCAGCGCAATACCCACCATCGCCGCGGGACGTGGCACCTGATGCAAGATGAGCAGTCCAACGGTCATCGCGATGGCCGGTTCCAGACACATCAGCGTGCCGAAGGCCGCGGTGGTCAGCCTGCGCAATGCGAAGATTTCCAAGCTGAAGGGGATCACCGGCAATAACAATGCCAAGCCGACACCGATCACCAGGGTCTGCATGTTGATGGCAGCAAGCGCTCCCGGACCCACCATGAACGTTGCAGCGATGGCGGCCACCGGCATCGACACCGCCAAGGCGCCGACACCGTCCACAGCATCCCCGGCACGTTGGGTCAGCAGCACATATACCGCCCAGCAGACTGCCCCGCCCAAGGCATAGAGGACGCCAGCCAGATCTACGGCTCCATGCCACGGTTCGGTCAGTCCGAGCACGCCCAGCGCAGCAACCGCAGCCCACCACCGGGCGGAGCCACGTCCTTGAATGATTGCCACGGTCAGCGGACCCATGAATTCAAGTGCGCTGGCGGTGCCCAGTGCAATGGTCTCCACGGACTTCATGAAGCTCACCGTCATGCCGGCGGTAGCCAGACCCAGAAGTGCGCAGATCATCAGCGTGTTCCGGGTGAATTTGAGCTTCCAGGGCCGGGCGATGACAATCAGAATGACCGCGGCCCAGGCCAGGCGCAACCATGCAACTGCCTCGGAACCAATATTGCCGGCCAACACGATGGAGGCGGCCAGCCCCAATTGGACGCAGCTCATCGCGCCGAAGGCCATCAGTGAGCCAATCGAGGCGGAGCTGGGTGCGGGTACTGACCTGAAGTTCATGATTACCAGTAGAACTCACGCCGGCTATTCGCGTCCACGCGAGAATCTCGAACATACCATTCGGCAATCATGGACAATGATTTTATGGAAACCCGCCGTTTACAGTACCTCTACGAACTGTCCCGCATGGGATCAATGCGCGCAGTGGCAGATATTTTGGGTGCCACCACCTCCACGGTCTCCCAGCAGATCGCACAGCTTTCCCGAGAAGTCGGCGTACCCTTGATCGAATCGGAAGGCCGCGGGGTGCGGTTGACCCCGGCCGGCCTGCGGCTTGCCGAACATGCCCGCAGCATTCTGGCCGCCGTCGATTCGGCACGCCTGAGCCTTGACTCCGAGGCGGAGCCTGCCGGAACGGTGCGCGTGGCCGGATTTGCGACCGCGATTCGCCGGTCTTTGATGCCGGTTATTGAGGATTTGGCCGTGCACCACCCGCGGGTAGACATTGTGGTGCTCGAGCATGAACCTGCCGAAGCTTTGCACCAGTTATCCGTGGATGGCATAGATCTGGCGCTGACCTATGACTACAACTTGTCCCCGGAGCAGGTAGCCCCGGGGGTGGAAACGCTGGCCTTGTGGAGTACCGAGTGGGGTTTGGGCGTTCCTTCGGCGTTGGCAACGCCGTTCACCTCACGCCCCCACGCGGCAGATGCCGCAACGGTCTTTGCCGCGTTCGCGCAGCATGATTGGATTGGAAATTCACGCAATGCCGCCGACGAGAAGGTGCTGCGGCTGATCTCCTCGATGGCCGGTTTCGAACCAACGATGCGCCACCAGTCCGATAGCCTCGATCTGGTCGAAGACCTCGTCTTGGCAAATCTTGGTGTGGGCCTGCTTCCGCGTGACCGCCCACCGCGCCAGGGGCTGAGCATCTTGCCTTTGGCCAATCCGAACCTGCAGTTGCGCGCCTACGCGCGCACCCGCCAGGGGCGAAGCACCTGGCCGGCCCTGGCACTGGTTCTCCAGCGGCTGCGCGGAGAGCAGGAATGATCCCCGCAACCGACCGCGCGAGCCCCAAAAATGTCGCACCTGCCACATAGACTTCGACCAAGCGCATCTTATTCGA
>DNHA01000295.1 GCA_003486025.1 Micrococcaceae bacterium
ACGCCACCAACCACCAGGCCACCGCCGCCGAAGCTGCACTGGTCAACGAGGCCAACGTGAACCACGCTGAACCGGTGGATCTGGTTGCCGAGGACTTGGCTAAGCGCGAGGCCGCTACCGAATACTATGATGAAGCCGACGAACCGGGCGAGGACGCCTGGGACCTGACAGGAAGAAACTAACCCATGAGCGCGCACGCCCCGCAGCCCGAGGACTCCCCGGCGCACGCCCCGGTCCCGAACCTGAATATTGCCAACGTCCTGACCACCATCCGCATCATCATGGTCCCATTCTTTGTCTGGGCCCTGCTGGCTGATAACAGCGAGCAAGGCCTGTGGCGCTGGGTGGCTTTGGCTTTGTTCGTGGTGGCCATGTACACCGACAAACTCGACGGAGACCTCGCCCGCAGCCGCGGGCTGATCACCAACTTCGGCAAAATTGCAGATCCCATCGCGGACAAGCTGCTCACCGGTTCGGCGCTGGTAGTACTGTCCATGCTGGGGGAACTGGCCTGGTGGATCACCATCGTGATCCTGGTTCGCGAGTGGGGTATCACGCTGCTGCGTCTGGCAGTGATCCGCTACGGGGTCATCGCCGCGAATATGGGTGGCAAGGTGAAAACCGTGATGCAGGCGGTGGTTATCGGCCTGTACCTGCTGCCGTTCACCCAGACGATCGATTGGCTGAACATGATTGCGTTCATCTTGATGCTGCTGACCATGGCGGTCACCGTACTGACCGGTCTGGAATACATCTATAAGGCCGCCAAGCTGCGCTCTGCGGCTAAGGCCAAGTAGTACAGATGCAGCGCATGGAACCCCAAGCGGCACCGGTGATCACCGCTGCGATCGCCGCGAACGTTCAGATCGCTACCGCCGAATCGCTCACTGCCGGTTTGATCGCGGCCACGCTGGCCGAGGTGTCCGGTGCGTCAGCAGTTCTGCGCGGGGGAGTGATCAGCTATTCCTCCGAGGTCAAAGCTTCACTGCTCGGAGTTGATGAATCCTTGCTGGCCCAAGCTGGCTCGGTGGACGGTGAAGTAGCCCGCCAGATGGCAGTGGGCGCCCAACATGCCTGTGGTGCGCAACTGGCGGTCTCGGCCACCGGGGTCGCCGGCCCGCAACCCCATGACGGCAAAGCCGTGGGTACCGTGTTCATCGGCTGGGCCTATAGAAAAGAATCTGGCTTTGTGGCCCACCACTTTGTCGGGGATCGCGCTAAGATCCGTGAACGAAGCACCATCGCGGCGATCAATCAGCTAGCTTCCATTTTGAGTAAAGCTTCTTCACAGTAAGAAGCGAGATACTGGAAATACCCAGAAACTTCACAATATTTCACTCAGATGTGGCCTACGTCGCACATTTATGATTAGGGTGGGGTGTCGGGAACAAATCCGGATAACGTGTCGTTGTACGGATTGAAGGGTCGGAAGATCAGGCTCTTCGGCAAGATGTATCTTTTGAGAAGGACCTAGGAGTAGAGGCTATACACATGGCGAAGCAACCCGTAACTGTCAATGGTGTCGTCCGTTGGCGCGATATGGGAGAAGCCCATTCGGTCCAGCCCCAGAAGGAGGAACGCAAAATGGTAGTACTCCGGCATGAAATCGGTGACGTCCTGCGCGATGTTCGCCAACGTCAGGGCAGGACCCTACGCGAGGTTTCCCATAGCGCCCGTGTTTCCCTTGGATACCTTTCCGAGGTTGAGCGTGGCCAGAAGGAAGCATCCTCTGAGTTGCTGTCCTCCATTTGCACCGCCTTGGAGGTGCCGCTCTCACTTATGCTTCGTGAAGTTTCTGATCGCATCGCATTGGCCGAGGGTGTCACCATTCCGGACACCGTTCCATTGGATCTGACCAATGAATTCGCTGCGGATGTCGAAAGCCGCAACGGCAAGCCGCTGGCGTCGGTCTAATCTCGACCTGAATTTTCGACTCGAGGGCCTTCGCAAATGCGAGGGCCCTCGTGTTTTGCATGGAAGAATATGAGTCGTGAAAAATAGTGAATTCTGGCGGAATATGGATCATGAATTTGGTTCTATTTATTCGCGTACCCTGGCTGATTCGCTCGCGCTCACCGAGCTGCAGAGCATGAACGCCACCGAAGCACTCGGAAAAGGAATCAAGCCCAGAGAGGTTTGGGAAGCGATCTGCCGCGCGCAGGATCTCCCGCCCGAGCGCTGGTTGGGCATGGATCTGGAAATCAAAGAGCCCTAAACACGGGACTGCCGCACGGCCGCGTCTTCGAAGAGCTGAAAAATATTCGAAACACGGTAACTTCATTTCGAACATCTGTTCGGATTAGGTTATTCTATTAACAACAGCACACAGAGTTTGTCCACACCTCGGGCCCAAGCGGTCTAAAGTGTCGGTTGGCGCTCATACTGTCTAGATACAGTACAAAGATTGATTGGCAGGTCGCGCAACGGCCTGCATGACCAAAGGTGAACCATGGCAAGTAATGATCGGGAAAAGGCTCTCGAGTCTGTTCTGGGCCAAATCGACAAGGCTTTCGGCAAGGGCTCACTTATGCGTTTGGGTGACACCACTCGCGCAGCAGTTGAGGTCATCCCCACCGGCTCGGTGGCATTGGACGTTGCGCTGGGCATAGGCGGCCTTCCCCGTGGTCGTGTCGTAGAGATCTACGGCCCAGAATCCTCGGGTAAGACCACCCTGGCGTTGCACGCAGTTGCCAGTGCGCAGAAGGCTGGCGGCGTTGCGGCCTTCATCGACGCCGAGCACGCACTTGATCCTGAATACGCAAAGAAGCTTGGCGTGGACACCGACGCACTGCTGGTCTCCCAGCCAGATACCGGTGAACAGGCTCTGGAAATCACCGACATGCTGGTGCGCTCCAACGCCGTTGACGTGATCATCGTCGACTCC
>DNHA01000138.1 GCA_003486025.1 Micrococcaceae bacterium
GCTGGCCGGCTGGTGGTTCCCGGTGCTGCTGCTTGGCGTCGGCGCGATGTTCACCCGGCGCAGGGCTCCGACGCTCAGTGCCCTGTGGATGAGCCTGTTCGCGCTGCTGCTCCTCGGGCAAGGCAGCATCGGCGGGTACTTCCTGCTCTTCGAAGCGGTTTTCACCGTCTACCTGCTGGCCAGCGAGCCGGTGCGCCGTTGGACACTAATCATTTTGTGCCTGCTGACCCTGCTCGCCGCCGGATATGTGTGGTCGCGCACCGGTTCGTCCAGCGAGGCGGTGCTGGTGGTCTTTGTTGCCGGATTTATCCTCTTCACCCCGATGTTATGGGCGCAGAATGTGCGCACCGCCAAGGAACTGGCACGCAGCGAATCGGCGCGTGCCACCGCGGTCAGCGCCGCCGCCGCGAACCGCGAAGAGCTGCTGGTCGCCGAACATCGGGCGCAGAGCGTCGAGGAGCGCACGGCCCTCGCCCGGGAGATGCACGATGTGCTCTCCGCCCGGCTATCCTCGATCGCACTGCTCAGCGGGGCGTTGCTGGAACGTGATTCGGTGGCCACGCAGGCAAGCTTGCGGGCCCCGCTGGAAAGCATCCGCAGCGAATCGGTGTCCGGGCTGGAAGAAATGACCGCCATGGTGCGGATGCTGCATGCTGGTCAAAGCTCGATGCTGCGCGCCGATCTGACCGGGCTGCCGGAGCTGATCCAGTCTTTTCAGGCCGCCGGTCAGCGCATCACCTTCCATTGCGCAGCGATTTCCGGCACGGCGCAGGTTCCCGAACCCACCCAGACCGCGATCTACCGCACGGTGCGCGAGTTGCTGGTCAATCACGCAAAGCATGCGCCGGGTACGCCTTTGATGCTCGAACTTATTTACCGTGACGCGGTACTGGTGGTCCACGCGCAAAATCCGCTGCCCACCACGGCGCAGCCCAAAGCTGCGGTGCCCGGCGCCGGCAGCGGGTTGCAGAATATCCGCGCGCGTACCCAGCTGCTCAACGGACACTTCGAGTGCGGCGGCGGCACCGATTTCTGGGTGCGCTGCGAATTCCCATTTATCGCAAGCGCACCGGCACCGGACGAAGGAGCCCACCGATGAGTTTGACGGTGTTGATCGTGGATGACCATTCGACGGTGCGCATGGGGATCCGGATGATTCTCGAGGCGGACCCGGAGGTGGATGTGGTCGGCGAGGCCGCCGACGGACGCCAGGCGGTGAGCATGGCCCGCGCCCTGCGCCCGGCGGTGGTGCTGATGGATCTGCGCATGCCAGTCCTCGACGGGGTGGCTGCCACGTTGCAAATCACCGGTGCGCAGTTGTCGCGCGTGCTGGTGTTGACCACCTTCGACGATGACGACTACCTCTTCGGCGCGCTGCAGGCCGGAGCCCACGGTTTCCTGCTCAAAAGCTCCACGCCGACGCAGATTCTTGCCGCTGTCAAAACCGCTGCCAGCGGGAATTCGGTACTCGATCCGGCGGTGACGGCCCGGGTTGTCGCGCAGGCGATGAGCGCGCTGGCCGAAGCGGCACCGCCGGCCAGCGCGCTTCCCGAGACGCTCACCGCGCGGGAAATCCAGGTGCTTCGCGGTCTGGGCCAGGGGCTGAGCAATCCGCAGATCGCCCAGGTTCTGGGCATCGGGGAGACTACCGTCAAAACGCATGTGTCCCGGGTGATGTCCAAACTAGGTGTCGTCTCACGCTTGCAGGCGGCGAAGATCGCCTTCACGCACTGGGGCTAGCCGTCGGACCTGCGGTGGTCGGCTACCAGCTGACCAGGCAGAAGGGATGCTGCTGCGGGTCGAGGTACACGCGGAAGGTTTCCGAGCCTTCACCGGTCAGCGTGGCCCCGAGGGCGAGCACCTGCTCCTCGGCCAGATCCAGATCTTTGACCTTCACGTCCACATGGGCTTGCGCCGGGGAAATATGCCCCGGCCATGCGGGGGCGACATACGGAGTGACCGCTTGGAACGCGAGTCCGGGGCGATCTGGCGCATCGCCGATGCTCACCCAGTCCGGTTCGTCATCGAGTCGAATCATGCCGAGCAGCTGCTCGTAGAATGTTGCCAATGCGCTGGGATCTTCGCAGTCGATGACCATCGCCTGCCATGTGCCAATCATGTCCTTAGCCCCTTCGGTATACAGCTCCTGCGGCGTGCTTCGGTTCACCTCCCATTATGCCCAGCACGGTGTCTGGGCGATAGCCCCGAAAGCCTTTAGCTGCCCGGAGATTTCTCGCGCCATGAGTCGTTCATCGCGGTAATGGCGAAGTCGATCAGCGCCAGCACACGCGCCGGCAGCTGTGCTTTTCCCGGCCACACGGCTACCACCGCACTGGGGTAATTAGGCTGGCTGAGCCGGCGGATGGCCAGCTTGCGCCCTTCAAGGGAGATTTCGGCGTTGTTTGGGCGCGACATCAGCAGGCCATAACCCAATCCGCGTCCGACCATCGCGTTGACCAGGATCATTTGCGGGACCGACGCGGTGATTTTCGGGATCAGCCCTTGGGCGGCGAACAGCTGCATCGTGTACTCGGTGGAGGGGACCGATTCATACATGATCAGCGGTTCGTGGACCAGGTCGGCCAGCTCCACGGGGCGTTGCAGCTGCGCCAACGGATGCTCCGGATGCAGCACTACCTGCATTTCGGTTTCGTAGATGACTTGCTTGTCCAGTTCGAGCGGCAGCAATAGGTCGTAGACGAATGCGACATCCAGTTCCCCGGAGTTCAGTGCCGGAATGAGCTCGTCGTGCGTGCCGACCCGGACGCTGACATCCAGATTCGGGTGCAGCCGTGGAAAGCCCTCAAGCAACGCCGGAATGACATGCGGGGAGAGCGAGGCGAAGCAACCGAAGCGAACCGGACCACGCAGCTGCCCGTCTTGATGCGGGAAGGTGGCCTGCAGTTCGCCGACCTGGGAAATAATTTTTCGCGCCATCAACGCGAAATACTCCCCCGAGGCGGTCATCGTGATGCCATGGGCCTTGCGCCGCAGGCACAGCGGTTCCCGCGCGATCTTCTCAATCGCAGTAATCGACTGCGACAAGGCAGATTCCGAAATATTCAGCTCGCTTGCCGCGGAGCCAAGAGTTGTATGGTCGGGCAATTCGGCCATGATTTCCAGGTGCCGCAGCGTAAACTTAGACATACTCTTAAGCTCACCTTCAGTTGTTCTGTAGAACTTTGAAGTTTACCTTAGGTATGTGCGGTGCAACACTGGTTGGTGACTTACCACTCACGCAGTATCGGCCGTGGGGGCCGCTACGGCTCAGCGAGGAGCATCATGGGAAACACCGCAGCAACAGCAGGACGGAGCGTCAAGTCCAATCAACGACGCGTCGCTTTTGCCACCATCATCGGCACCACCGTTGAATGGTATGACTTCTTCATTTACGCGACGGCCGCAGGCCTGGTTTTCAGCCAGCTGTTCTTCGAACCGGCCGGCAAGGACATCGCGCTGCTGATCTCCTTCGCTTCCGTGGGCCTGTCCTTCCTCTTCCGCCCGCTGGGCGCGTTCCTCGCAGGGCACTACGGCGATAAGATCGGCCGCCGTGCCATGCTGGTGCTGACCTTGAGCCTGATGGGCGCCGCGACGATGCTCATCGGCGTGCTGCCAACCTACGAGACCGCCGGCATCTGGGCACCAATCCTGTTGCTGCTGCTGCGCATCGTGCAGGGCATTTCCGCAGGCGGCGAATGGGGCGGCGCGGTGCTGATGGCCGTGGAACACGCACCGGATACGCATCGCGGGCGTGCCGGTTCCTACCCGCAGATCGGTGTGCCGCTGGGCATGCTGCTCGCCTCGGGCACCATGGCGCTGATGACCGGCGTCATCTCACCGGGTGAAGAGTTCGTGCAGTGGGGCTGGCGCGTACCGTTCCTCGCCTCGATCGTGCTGATCGGCATCGGCTACTTTGTGCGCCGTGCGGTGGATGAGTCCCCGGTCTTCGAGGAAATCGCCGAGCAGAAGGCACAGACCAAGGTCCCGATCGTGGAACTGTTCCGCAAGCACTGGCGCCTGGTGCTCGTGGCCGCACTGGTGTTCGCGGGCAACAACGCTGCCGGCTACATGACTACCGGTGGATTCTTCCAGTCCTACACCACGAACCCCGACGGTCCGATCGGGCTGGAACGCACCGACGTGCTGGTCGCGGTGGTCTTCGGAGCTGCGATCTGGCTCATCTTCACGATGGTCGCCGGCGTGCTGGCCGATCTGCTGGGCCGTGTGCGCACCTACCAGTTGGGCTTCGTGATCTTGGGCCTCTCGCTCTTCCCGGTCTTTGCACTGGTCAACTCCGGCTCACTGGGCCTGCTTTACCTGGCCTTCGGAATCTTCGGCGTCGGGCTGGGCCTGACCTACGGCGCGCAGTCCGCGCTCTACTCTGAAATGTTCCCCGCCTCGGTGCGTTTCTCCGGGGTGTCGATCTCCTACGCGATCGGTGCAATCGTCGGCGGCGCCTTCGCCCCAACCATCGCCCAGGCGCTGGTGCAGGCCACCGGCGGCACCAACGCGGTGGCCGTGTACCTGCTGATCGTCGTGGCGATCTCGCTGACCGCGGTCAGCCTGATCCGCGATCGCAAGGGCATCGACCTGTCCTTCCGCAACCAGGCTGAACAGGAAGTTGGCGCGCTGGTCTTCGACAAGCGCACCGCGGAACCAGCGAAGAAGCTGGCCAAGCACTAGAACCCACCCCACGCTGGTGGCAAGGCAAAACGCCCGATCGAATCGCGATCGGGGGTTTTGCTATGTGCGCATTAGCCGGCAGAATTCGCCGCGTTGCGCTCGGCCGCCTCGACCACGTTGTTCAGCAGCATTGCGCGGGTCATCGGGCCCACGCCTCCCGGGTTCGGGGAAATCCATGAGGCCACCTCGGCAGCGGCTGGATCGACATCCCCGGTCACCTTTCCGTCCACGCGGGAAACTCCCACATCGAGCACGATGGCGCCGGGCTTGATGGCATCGGCCTTGATGATATGCGGCACGCCCGCGGCGGCGATGACCACGTCGGCCTGGGCAAGCAGCTGCGGCAAGTTGGTGGTGCCGGTGTGCGCCAAGGTGACGGTCGCATTCACGTCGCGGCGGGTGAGCAGCAGTCCCACCGGGCGTCCGATGGTCACTCCGCGGCCGAGCACGAGCACGTGCTTGCCATTCAGGTCGATGCCGTGGCGCGAGACCAATTCGACGCAGCCCAGCGGGGTACACGGCAGCGGCGAGGTCATCGGACGGTTGACATTCGCGACCAGCCGGCCCAGATTCATCGGGTGCAGCCCGTCGGCGTCCTTGGCAGGGTCCATGGCTTCAAGAATGGCATCGGTGTCGATGTGCTTTGGCAGGGGCAGCTGCACAATGTAGCCGGTGCAATCCGGGTTTTCGTTCAGCGCGCGCACCTGTGCGAGCAGCTCGTCCTGGGTGGTTTCCTCCGGCAGATCCACGCGGATCGATTCGATGCCGACCTCCGCGCAGTCCTTATGCTTGCCGCCGACGTACCACTTGGATCCCGGGTCATCGCCCACGAGGATCGTTCCCAGGCCGGTGCGGTGGCCCTGCTCCTTGAGCTTGGCGACGCGCTGAGTCAGCTCCGCCTTGATCGTCGCTGCGGTGGCTTTGCCGTCGAGAATGCGTGCGCTCATACTGTTCCTTCCGTGGTGGCCCGCGCAGGAAATGGCAGGCTCACGATGCTGATCGGTTCCAGACCCAGGCGCGCGGTCCGTATTCAGTGCAGGTTGCTCGCTCCCCGGTGGTTGTCCACCTCACGCCAGTCACGATGCTTCTGCTCACAAGTCTAACCAAGATCCTGCGGTGCGCACCGGTGAATGAAGCAGGAAAAAATGTGATTTCCGCACCGATTCGGCGTCCGGCGCCCGCGCAGGTTAACCTCGAACCATGAGCAACCAGTACATCGTGACCCTTTCCTGCATCGACCGTCCGGGCATCGTGCATGCTATTTCCGGCGGATTGCTGGGCGCTGGTTGCAATATCACCGAATCCCAGCAGTACGAGTCCCCGGATTCGAACACCTTTTTCATGCGCATCGAGGTGGCTACCGAACAGTCGCTGGCCCAGGTGCGCGCCGCCTTGGCTCCGATCCGCGAAGACTTTGTGATGTCGCTACGGGTAGACGATGCCGCCAAGCGCACCCGGACCATGATCATGTGCTCCAAGGCCGGGCATGCGCTCAACGACCTGCTCTTCGCGCAGCGTGCCGGAAATCTGGCCATCGAGGTGCCGGTGATCGTCTCCAACCACCTGGATCTGAAGCCGATGGCAGACTTCTACGGGGTCGACTTTGTGCACCTGCCGGTCACCGCGGCCAATAAGTCCCAGGCCGAGTCCGAGCTGCTGGCCTTGGCCGATGCCTACGATATCGAACTGGTGGTGCTCGCGCGCTACATGCAGATCCTCTCCGACGCGCTGTGCGAACGCATGTCCGGCCGGGTGATCAACATCCACCACTCCTTCCTGCC
>DNHA01000208.1 GCA_003486025.1 Micrococcaceae bacterium
CGCTTGACCGTCATAAAGACCTCTTCTGGATGGCACCCGGCAACGGAACAACAAGCAAGGGTGCTGCGGTTGTCGTCGTTGGCATTGCACACGCACTCTACATCCAACCACAGCTTGGTCAGCATAGCGCCGACATCACAGCGTTGCTGTACCGCGCTGGTTAGCGCTCCAATCACGCATGCAAAGTATCGACAAACCACTTCAACGGCAGGAAAAAAGCCAACTACCGTCAGATCGAGGCAAGCAGCTTGAAAGACCAGTACAGGCCAATCATCACTTGAACGATGAATGCGACAAACCGCAGCGTCACCGCTAGCGAAGAAGATGACGCCAGATGGATCAGCGTCTGCACGAAACGCGCTGCCACCAGAACATACGCCAGCGGATCGGTGACATGCTCGCGCCCGCTGACAATAGCGATGAGCAACAATCCGCCCAAAACCGGAATGTTCTCGATGCAGTTCGCATGAGCACGCGCCAGCCGTTGCATGAAGGGCGAGAGATTCGCGTTGTCCGGCCTGAACTCATTTGCCAGAACAGTCTTTTGAAGGACAAGCTTTGACCGGATGACTTCCATGAGCGCCATAAGAACCAGCGCCCACGCGACAAACAAGGTCAGTGCAATCAGACTCGGCGAAGCCATTGCCATCACTCCGTGAAAGTAGGGAGCCCTGCAAAAGTATCAGCCGGATATCTGCGTGTTCGCTGAGCCCAGTAATGCATTCTGGCCGGTTGCCGACACATTCGTAAACCGCCTGCGCTCAACGCGAAACCGTGATTACTGACTTGGCGCCGACTGATCCAAGGCCCACAGCCAGAACGTGTCGCCCCAATCGCTACCCTTCAGGGATGGAAACACCTCATCCTGCTTGAAGTAACGACGCAAGCCTTGCGCGGGGCTGAACCACCAGCCGCTCATTGGGACCGGCTTGCCCGCAGGCACACGGTCGGGTTGAACAGACTCACTGCCCGTACCTGCGTACGTTCCGTCAATCTCTTCGTACTCGCCTTCGACCAACTCCACGAAGTACCACTCGCTTGGTCGCTCGTCGAAAGCTTCCCTTGCCAAATACGTCGCTACGAACTCTTTCTTGCCCGCCTGCTCCTCCGACCAACCGAACTCGGCGACGTGGCGATTTTCTTCAAGAATCTTCCAAAGCCCTTCCTTGTCATCCCACAACCCATTGCGCCCCACCCGGCGCAACACATGGCGCCCAAACTCGCTGAATGTGAAGGCTGGACCAAGCTCCCCGTAGCCACCCGTCCATGCAAATTGCAGCGCGGCGTAAGGGTCGTCCTTGCACACGTATATTCCCGTGCGAGGTGGCACTTCGCCGCTACGAGCAACAATATCCGCCCGAACACGGAAACGAGGAACCCTGCTTTGGTCGATATGCCCCTGGCCCCAAACGATCCAGAACCAGCAATCGTCAATTGTAGAAGGGCGCCGGGCAATAGCATTCAGCTTTCCTCCGTAGCGAAAAATCCGCTCGATCTCATCCCTGAAAAAAATTTCCTGTTCCGGCGTTGCCCACAGCATGGAATGGCCATACTCATCAAGCATTCGAGAGCATTGATTTTCCCCGCCAGCGCTGTAGAACTCGCTATCACGCATGGCAATCATGTACGCCGTCGCCCCGCGATAGTCTTGCAACGCAGGAAAAGCAAGCGTCGAAAAATGCGCCGCAGTATCCGTCGAATCCCAATTCGCCACAGCCAGTCCCACCGCATCCACCGGCAGCCGCTCCTCCAACATCATGTCCACCTTGCGAACAAGGTCGTCAATCTGAGACAGAAGTCCCTGGATGTATTCCTTGGAGGTGAAGTGCAGGATCAACGCAGCTTGGCGCTTGTGCCACGGATTGAGCTCGATGTACTTGTTCTGCATTGTTCAAGCTCTCGTTCTTTGACCAGGAAGATTGGGCAACCCCAACTTGACACTATCAATCTGCACGTCGAAGTCCGTACTCCCCCAATTGGTATCGTACGGACCGGTGATACGTGGATTGTTTATCTTATCTCTGACCCCAGTACACTCAAAAATCCCACGATCAACAATTGAGAATAGATGCGACCGGTCAATCACACTGACTTTTTGCGCCTTGGATCTGCCAACTATCAACCAGCATATGCGCGTCCAACTGGAGCATGCGTACTTCGCTACTAATTTTGATTATTGCCACCTCAGGTCGTGATATTGAAATTTTTACATATTTTGCATAGCTGCCAGAGGACGCAATCAACAGCGCCGTATCGCCGGACGATGCGAGAACTTCCTCCCTGTCTAGGGAAGGTCTGAACAATCAGCTCATACCCTATGGCATGCGGCGATTGAACCAGTGCAGTCGACAGCCCGCATCGAATCGGTAACTTTCATGCCAAAATTTGCACAGCAGGACGGCATTTTCCGCCCTGCAGGCGCAATTGCCCCGTCTGCGGCGGTAGCTGCCGCCGCACCATCCAAAAGTTCGACAGCGCAAACAGCGTAAGCATCTGCGCCGTGTTCTTGACCAGGCCACGGTAGCGCACCTTGGTGTGACCAAACTGGCGCTTCATCACCCGGAACGGGTGTTCGACTTTGGCGCGGATACTCGCCTTGAAATGCTCCCAGCGACGTGCATGTTTGAAGTCACGCTTGCTCTTGCTTGCATGCAATCTGGAAGGCTTTTCCACAATCAAGAACGCTGCCTTGATGTCCTGCAGTTCCCGACGATTCTCCGCGCCGGCATAGCCGCTAGTGCGGCTCGATCACCGCCAATAGC
>DNHA01000253.1:0-3760 GCA_003486025.1 Micrococcaceae bacterium
TGTCTATGACAAGGGTAAGCAGATTGGCAGCACCACCGTCGGCGCCGATGGGAAATGGAGCTTCACCCCGGACACCCCGCTGGCCGATGGCCTGCACATGCTGAGCTACTCGGCAGTGGATCGTGCCGGCAACAGCGGTGAGCAAAGCGAGGTGAACGAGTTCTTCGTCGACACGCGTCCGGAAAAGATCAATATTTATTACGCCGAAGACGACGTCGGCAGCGTGACCGGTGAAGTCTTCAGTGGCGGCGTCACCGATGACAGCACGCCGACGCTATTTGGTACGGCCACGGCTGGCGGCGTAGTCAAGATCTATGAAGGCAACGTGCTGCTGGGCCAGGTCACCGCCGATGTCGATGGCACCTGGCAGTTCACCCCGCCGACAGCGCTGAGCGAAGGTGCACATACCTTCCAGGCAACCGTGACCTTGCCCGCCAAGGGCGAAAGCGAGCGTAGCAAACCGTTCAAGCTGGAAGTGGACTTCACCGCACCGGCCGAGCCAACCATCGATCAGGTGATGGACGATGCTGGTGCGATCCAGGGTGTTGTCGAGAGTGGCCAGACCACCGATGACGCCACCCCGACCTTGTCGGGCAAGGCTGAGAAGGGCAGCATCGTACGCATTTTCTCCAACGGAAACTTGTTGGGTGGCGCCCAGGCCGATGCCAATGGCGAGTGGCTGTTTACGCCAGCAAAATCGCTGGCGGACGGGGCGCACACGTTTACGATCACCGCATCCGATGCGGCGGGCAATCAAACCGCATCGGCTGTGCCGTACGAGATCCATATCGACACGCTGCGGCCGGAAGCGCCGACCATTGTCAGTGTGGAAGATGATGTAGGCCAGGTGCAGGGATTTTTGCAGAAGGGCGATCCCACCGACGACACTCAGCCGACTTTCAAGGGTGCGGCTGAGGCCAACAGCACGGTTATCGTCCGTGACAACGGTGTTGAGATTGGTCGTGTGCAGGCAAATGGTGAAGGCGAGTGGTCATTCACGCCAGTCCTGGCTCTCAGCGGTGGAGCGCATGGCATCACGGTGGTTGCGCTGGACAAGGCGGGCAATGTCAGCGTGCCGTCCGACAGTTTCGATTTCAGCGTGATTGTGGTGCCGGCGGAGCCTGCGGCTGCGCCGACAATCGATTCCATCTACGACGATGTTGGTCTCGCCAAGGGCCTGCTTGCCAGTGGTGCCGTCACGGATGACAGCATGCCACTGGTCAGTGGCAAGGGAGTGCCGAACACCACCGTCATCCTCAAGGACAATGGTGTAGAGGTGGGTCGTTCGCTGGTAGATGCTGCAGGCGATTGGACATTCCTGCCGTCGGCGCCATTGAGTTTTGGTTTGCACAACCTGGTAGCTACGACGGTAGATATTGCAGGGAATCTGGGCAGGTCTTCCGGGGTATTTGGTTTCCGGGTTGTCGAGCTGGGGCGTGCAGGGGCGATGGAGAATTTCAATACTCTACCTTACGATCTAGTTAGTACAGGAAATGGAGAGGCTGTTGTTCTGCCGACAGGCGTAAAACTGTCAGGTACCTTTTATGGCGAAGATCAATTCAATGGTAGCAGCGCTTCACGGCCGGGAGATCCAAGGCCTGAAGATACCCTTGTGGCGCTTGGCGTGTCACTGGGTCAAACTGTGCGTATCGAACTTTCTTCGGAAAGTGGAATTATTTCCTATCACATCGGCTTATGGGCAGGGCCTACGGTGGTGAACTATTTCGATGTCGATGGAAAGAAGATAGGTAGCAAAAATTACCCGACGAACAATACGATTTTTCACCGGGAAGTGTTTGAAGCCCCTGTTGGCAGCATGGTCGCATCAATTGAGGTAAAGGCCGGAACGTCCGGCTTTGCAGCTATCGAAGCGCTGCAATGGGGGGAGAGATACATTACTGGCGTTAGCATTGCGGAGGCGAGCGCTGATCATCTCGGTGGTCGAGTTATATATGGAATGGTTACCGGTGTTGCTCATTTGAAATCGAACGAGGTAGTTCAGGTTTCAACCGATGGAGGCAAAACCTGGACCAATGCCACCTTCTCCGAAAGCTCATGGGTGGCGATCCAGAAAGATATGCCGCCGGGTAATTGGGTCGCTGAAGTTCGAGTTGTTGATAAAAACAGCGGTCTCTCCTTTGGTCTTTCGGACACGAAGGTGGTTGAAGTCGTGGGTGCCGGCGCGCCCAGGATCGAGCGGATTGAGGAAGCGGAAGGCATGTACACCGCGGCGAAGGCGGCGGACGGAACTGCAATGGAGGTGTCGCTTGATTCGACGGGGGCAAAGGTGGGCGACATCCTCCATATTCGTTGGGGAGTCACTACCTACGATCACGTACTGACAAAAGCGAATATCGATTCGGGGCATGCTTCCATCAAGATCCCATCCGAGCAAACCAATTGGCAGGGAGCCTACAAAGATTTCTCGGTGACGGCGCAGATCATCGGTGGGGGCGGGGCAATTGGCACGCTGTCAGATTCTTATAAGGTGGTGGGTACTTATGCCGTGTCTGCAGCGATCAAGGACGTGCTGCAGACGAAACCTCAGGACAACGCCTATATAGGAACGGGCTTCAAGATTACGACTGAGGGAGTCATGACAAAGACGGCTCTGACGGAATCTTCATACGCCGGATTGACGTTGAGTGGCGAATCCGAGACCACCGCACTGTTCACCTTGGACAAGCCTGCGCGGGAAATCAGTCTGCGTCTGAGTGGGCTCGATAGTCCGTTGGGTGCAAAAATCCAGATATTCAATATCCAAGGCAGTCTGATTGAAGAACAGCTCGTTTATGGTGACGCTACGGTGTTTCACGCAAAGCTGTTCAGCTATGTTTCCAAGGACGAGCGCGTCGATATCGGCTCATTCAAGATAGTGGCGCATGATTCATCCGTAACGCTGGACGGGTTCATCAGGAAGGAAGTCACGCATATTGCGGAAGCACGAGACCCCAATCTGCTGGATTCCAGCATGGAAAGTTTTTATGGCACTGACGGCGATGATATCGTGACGATTACGATGCGGCCGGACAGCTACTTCGCTGGAGTAACAGCAGGGATCCATGGCGGTGATGGCGTTGATATCCTGAGAGTCGCTAATCAAACAGAAGTTGGGTCGTTGAACTTGGGTGATAGGGTGAGTTCAATGGAGATTATTGAATTGAATTCATCAACCGGGTGGCACGCGCAGCAGAGTGTCTTTGTCACTGTTTCAGACGTTCTGCGCAACGGGGCTACTGACGCATTCTATGTCGGCGACAAGAGTCGGGTGCAGATGATGATCAAGGACTGTGGCACCGCCTCTTCGATCGCCCTACATGACAACTTGTACAGTGGTATGAATTTAAACGACCGCGGCGGTAGCTCGGGTGATATTGGTGACTGGGTCAAAAAGAGTGCTGTTACGATCGGTGGAGTTGTTTATGACTCCTATCAGCATTCCGGAATAAATGTGGAGGTGCTTACTTTGCCGAAAAGTCTGGTTTATATTACTAATCGCGCTGAATACATTGAGCCCTGGAAGGAGATTTACTACAAAGCTGCTTCGGCCTCGTCTTCTGAGTTGTATTCGGAATCATCCGTTCTGCAGGCGGCGCATACAGATTTGTTTGCACCGGAGTCGAATGCTTTGCACTACAGTGGAGTCGCAGGTTCGAATTTTGGCCCAGCGGCATCCTCTGTGCAGAGCTTTGGCCTCGATCCCCTGGATTCTCATTATGCGTTGAACGCTTACTGAGTTCAGTAAGCGGCTATCTCTCTT
>DNHA01000253.1:3800-3926 GCA_003486025.1 Micrococcaceae bacterium
AACCAACGGGACGCTTCGGCGTCCCGTTCTTGTTCTGAGGGTCTCTTCAGACAACCTGGAGCGGTGATCTGCTTTTGACCACCTCTGAGCTTTTGGTCCAGTCCGGTGTGGATGTCAACTTGAGCA
>DNHA01000358.1 GCA_003486025.1 Micrococcaceae bacterium
CGGCGGCCAATGCCGCATGACCATCCGCGATACCGCCGGCAAGGAACTGATTGATCTGTATTCGCAGAAGGATATGGACACCACGGTTTTGAACAACATGACCACGGTGGTCAATGGGCCTGTGCAGAGCAACGTGGTCAGTAAAGGCTGTCAAACGAATACGGTTCAGAAGTCCATAAAAATCACGGCGCTGAAAGAACATATTGCGCTCAAGGCACACACGGCAATTGGGTTGAATGCTGAGACGAGCGGCATTAAGGCAGAAGCGCATACGAGCTTGGAGCTGGTTGCCAAAACCAAGTGCGTGAAAATTACCGGGAAAACCGCTGTTCGCCTTGAGGCGGGAGACAGCAGCCTGGAACTTAAGGCTGACGGAACGATCCTGCTCAATGGTGTGGTCGTGAAGATCGTAGGTACTACGTCTGTCGACCTGAACCCAGTGACGGAGTGTGTAGATCCCAATCTCACGACGGAGGACCCGAATGTCCCAGTATTACTTACATGAAGGTCTGCTGCATGTGCCCGAAGGTTGGCGCGATCAGACGATGAATGTGTTCCGCCTTCCTGGTGGAAACAGCAATAAAGATGCGGCGATCATTCTTACGCGCGACTATGAGACTACGCTGGATACAGCTGCCGAGTATGCAAGTGCGCAACAAGAGGCTGCGCAGAAGAGCTTTCCCGGCTACAAGCAAATCAGCACGAGCGAGCTGGAAATCGATGGATGCCCAGCCGCTGTTGTTGACTACCAGTGGCGAAGCAACGGCAGTGCGCTACTGCGGCAGCGGCAGTTGTATGTGCGCCATCAATCCGCGATGTTGACATTGACTGCGTCGGCGATGGCCAATGAGTTCGCACGGATCGATGACGTTTGGCAGCAGCTGCTGAGTAGCTTCAGACTATTCGAGCGCGAAGTTGAAGCACCCGAGCTTGCTGAGGCTGCTGTCGTTGAGATCCTTCCTCACGTATTCGTGCTATCAACACGAGACCGGCAGCTTCACGTCTTTGCCGCTGCGCTTGACGCTTGCCATCAAATCGATCCGTTGGAGGTGGAGGACGACGGCTGGGTGTTCTTTGCCAGTACGGGAATGCCGCTCAAGCCAAACTTCCTCAAGCCCAATCGCCGGGCAATGCTGCGCATTGAACGCGGTTTCTATGAGCTTGTACCGGATACGGTGGGCGTTTCATTGCCGCTGGGCAAGCGTCTAGCCGGTGTATCAATCGCGCAGGGGATGGATCCGTTTCATACGTTGGAAGCGATCAAGGCATATATGGCCGCGGCGACGTTACCCGCCGATGATTCCCCATGAGTGGTGCGGAAGCCGCATTGCGGGCCGCACGCCTTGGCGATGAGGTCGTCCATGGCTTCGGCCTGATGGGTATGGTCGCGGGCGCTTTGATAGGTGCTGCGATTGCTGTCGCGATCATCGTAGCGGGTGTAGCAACCGGCGGGCTCGCCATTGTCGCAATCGTCGCCGGCTGTATTGCGGGTGGTGGCCTTGCTGGTGGCGCGCTCGCGCGCGGCATCATGAAAGCTGCGGACTTGCCGGGGCCGACCACTGGCACGCTAGCTGCTGCTGGACCTAGCCGTGTAACTGTCAATAGCCGAATGGCATTGCGGGCTGGCGTTGATTTCGCGCCGGGTTGTAGTGGCGCGCCGATGAATCACTTCGCAAAGCCTGGACCTGTGCTGATCGCGGAGGGCTCACGGACCGTCACCATCAATGGTATGCCGATGGCGCGCCAGTCGATGAAGCTGGTTTGTGGAGCAAAAATAAAGAGTGGGAGCTGTAACGTTACGGTCGGAGGACCAACCGCTCGTGTTGTGGAAGTTCAAGATAACGAGGAGTCATTTGAAAAGGGCCTGCAGATAGTTGGCATGATCGCGCTGGGAGCTGCAGGCCTTGGGGCTGTGGCTGCAGGGCTGGGTGCCTCGCTGATGTTTGTTGGGGTTGTTGTCGCATCCAATTACGGCATGAAGGCGCTGCATGACTGGGGTGAGTCACTTGGCCCAGGCTATGGCGACATTATGGTTGGGGCGGCCGGCTTCGCGCTACTTGGTATCGGCCCGCGGTTAGCCAGAACTTCTGCTGGTCGAGGTGCCATTGATGTACTGAATCGTACGGAGGTAAGGGTCAGTCCAAATCGTCTTGGTTCCAATCTGGGGGGCGTCGAAATTGGTTTGAAGGGTATTCCTAAGAGTACCTACGATAAGCTCAGGGGTATGACTCCGACCAGTGCATTAAAGAAGATGGTCAATAGAGACTATGTTGAAGGAATGGCTGACAAGGCCCTCCCAGGGTTGAAGGTGAGTAAGCCGCTTCATGCCGATCATATCGTTTCTATGAAAGAAATAACTAGAATGAAAGGCTTTGATAAATTGACTTTTGAGAATCAGCTCAAGGTGCTGAATAACAAAGGCAACTTCGTTGGTTTGAGTGAAACGGCAAATACTTCTAAAGGATCCAAGTCTTTTGTTGAATGGACCAAATACAAGAAGGGTGATATAACAGTTGATGCGAATTTCCGCAAAGAAATGATTGCTCTAGAATCAATGAGTAGGTCTATGTTGGAGAATCAAATCCGCGGCCTTCTTGAAGCCCAGGGGAAATAGGTTGGAAATTTCATGTTGATATCTAAAGTCGCCTACGAAGAAGAGCTGGCCGGTTTTAACCTGCGCGGATCTGTTGCACTTTCCTGTGAAGACGTTTCCGTTGGGGCGGTTGTCCCAAACGAATGGATTGACCTTTTATCAAGTACGGGCGATGGGAAGTTGGTTGATCTTTGGGGCCCCCTTCTTATTCGATTGCCGAGCGTTAGATCTTTTTTTGCGAAGAATCTGCGGGCACCGGCGATTTTTTCTAAAAGCTCTGATGACTCTGTGCTCCTCTATCCATATACGGTAGATGGCGGGGAGGATCTGAACTTCTTTATTGGAAATCCACCTCTGGGAGATTTGGCCGCAGAGAATGAGACGCAACTTTGGCGCGCTCTTCCGGACGATTTGCAGTACTTTTATAGAAATATCCATAACGGCTGGACGTTTTTTCCGACGAATTCAATGGGGCCGCTGCCGATAGGTGATTTTGGACTTCTTTCAGAATTTGATTTGGAACCTGAAGATCTCAGGAAAATGACCGTTTCGCCGCAGCAGATTCTTCGTGTTTTTCATAATGGATCTGGCGACTATCTGTGTCTCGATTTGGCTAATAGTCAAGGGGACGGTGCGACGGCAGGGATACTTTGGAGTCATGAGAATGCGGGCGAGTTGGAGCGTGTTGATTTTTGGGGCGTGATGGACGCGTGGATCGGAATATTTCTGGAAGAGGCTGATGGTAGGGAGTGATTTTTCCAGGCGTTATCTTACCCGTCGCATTTTAAATGCGCGTGCTCACGCTGTTCGGTAAGTAAACTTATCCATCGCTGATGGCAGCAAACAGCAGATCAGCTACGACAGCGAGCGACTGCCGATACGTCATAGCGATGACGAAGGTCGCACCACGCAGTACCAGTACGGTGCCTTCGATCTGCTGGAGCACGTCCAGCATCCGGCAGGCGGCGGTCTGCAGTTGGGCTATGACAAGCTGCCCCGGCTGGTGGGTGAGACCGACTACGGCGGCGCGCGTACAAGCTACGAGCACAACGCCGCAGGCTGGCTGCACGCAACCCACCGTCCGGATGGCTCAGCGCTCGGCTACGACTATGACCTGCCTAGTGGGCGTTTGCTGGCGATTCGCCGCCGCTCGGCCCA
Organism: Micrococcaceae bacterium; assembly: GCA_003486025.1. GTDB lineage: Bacteria > Actinomycetota > Actinomycetes > Actinomycetales > Micrococcaceae > Glutamicibacter. The sequence goes on from DNHA01000358.1 coordinate 3,752, forward strand.
TGCCGATAGCCCAAGCATCGATACCGAGCTCGACTACGACGATCACGGTCGCCTGATCCACGTCAGCCACGGCAACAGTGTGCTCGAGTACGAGCGTGACGCTGTGGGCCGCCTGCTGGTCGAACGCAGCAATGGCCGTGAAGTCCGTTGCAGCTACGATGCGGCAACCGGCGTTCCCAATGAGCTGAATGCCGGGCACCAGGTGCAGTGGGCGTACGACGTCAACGGCGCCCTGAGCACGCTTGGCATCGAAGGCCACGCACCGCTG
>DNHA01000036.1 GCA_003486025.1 Micrococcaceae bacterium
GCCAAGGTTGAACGGAAGCTCGGCAAAAGCATCATGCCCTCATTGCATGGATTTTTCAGTCTCGGATCCTTGCTCGGCGCGGGCATCGCCACGGCTACCCTGAGCCTAGAAATCGAGACGATCTGGCATTTCAGCTTTGTCGCCGTAGTGATTATTGGCTTAACATTCTTTGCACAGACCGGTTTTAGAACCTGGAATTACAATTACTCGGCACCACGAGACAAAACCCAGTTGAAGGCTTCCGGCGCACGTTCGCGGCGCGGACTGCTGCTACTACTGGGGCTTATGGTTGCCGGGCTCAGCTTTGCAGAAGGAGCTGCCAACGATTGGCTTGCAGTGGCTTCCGTCGTCGGACATGGGCTCAGCCATCCCAGCGGTGCGCTGATGTTCACTCTCTTTACCGGCGCGATGACAGCCGGCAGGTTCACCGGCGGACCAATTGTTGATCGCATTGGAACCAAATGCTCCCTGATGATCATGGGCCTGGTCGGTCTGGTCGGGATTGTCTTGTTTATTCTCGGAGACAACATCTGGATGCTTGGAGCCGGGGCGCTGCTCTGGGGGCTGGGTAGCTCACTCGGATTCCCTGTGGGAATGTCCATTGCGGCCTCGCGCAGCGATCACCTCGGACCACGTGCCGTGAGCGTTATCAGCGCATTTGGCTATGGAGCCATGCTCAGCGGGCCACCGGTTATTGGGTTCGTCGCAGACGTCATCGGATTGCCGCAAGCGCTCTGGCTCATTGTCACAATCTTGGTGATTTCGTTGATCATTACTCCGCGAGCAGCCCAAACCGGCCAGGCTTCCCAAGTACACAGCTAAACGGGTAGGATCGCCCGTTCCTTGATATTTCGCATCACGATAGTGCTAGTTAGCTTCTCCACGCCGGGAAGTTCAACTAGCACCTCATCGTAGAGGTGCTGATAATGGCTCAGATCCTTGGCGTAAACGCGCAACAAGAAATCCGGTTCCCCAAAGAGCCGTTGCGCTTCTACGATCAACTCATCTTTTTCGACTGCCGACTCGAAGGCTTTGAGCTGCGCACGGTCCTTGAGTGTTACGAAGACCAAGGCCTCGAACGCCAAGCCAACGCGTTCAGGAGCAATGACAGCCTGATAGCCGGCAATGACCCCTGCCCGCTCAAGCTCGCGAATACGTCGATGGCAAGGGGCAACTGAGAGCCCAACCTTACTGGCTACCGCAGTTGCACTCATCCGGCCATCCAGCTGCAATTCAGCGATGATAGCCCGATCTAATTTATCCATGATCCCAGCATACAGCGCAATATTTTTGCGCATTCTACCCATCAATCAAGAAAAGATTGCTTGCATCGGCACTTCCTAGGTAAAAACGGCAAGCACTTTTCGAGCAAATTTCCCTAAGCTCATAGGAGCACGTCAGAACTACGAGGAGACACCATGGAAATCACGCAACTCACCGGCTTCCTCTTGGTCTCCGTTACCCTCGCTTGCACACCTGGTGCCGATTGGGCTTACATAATTTCCTCGGCTATCGGACCCAAAGGATACCGCGCGGCAGTATGGGGACTGCTGACAGGCTACCTATTTCACACCGCGCTGCTAGTCTGCGGCATGGCCGCGTTAGTAGCCAGTTCGCCACAACTGCTCCTCTGGCTAACCATGGCCGGATCCATATACCTACTGTGGCTGGGAATTACCACGCTCACTAGCTGGAAGTCGGCAAAATTCTACCCAGCTCCCGCTGCGGACCACAAAGAATTTGAGGCCGCCAACAGCCAACCCCGTGGTGCACGCAACGCATCGCCCGGCTCCCTCGCGCTTCTGACCAAGGCTCCCTCGCGTGACAATTCGCGTGCCCAGTGGCGCGCACCCTTCTTCAAAGGACTGCTCACCAGCGGGGTCAATCCTAAGGCCCTACTCCTCTATGTGGCGCTGATTCCGCAGTTCATCAGTCCGGTCGCAAGCTGGCCATTGTCCGTTCAGACCGGCGCACTTGGCCTCACTCATTTTGCAGTATCGGTCGCCGTATACTTTGCTGTTGCCATAACCGCACGTCTTTTATTACGCTCCAGACCACTGGCGGCAAGAATTGTGACTGCCTGTTCGGGGATCATCATGATTGGACTTTCACTAGTACTTATCTATGATCAATTCTTTAGCTGAACGCAATTTATTGAACACTGATCAAGACAATTGAACAGTGATCAAGTATGCTCTTTTCTCAGTGGTATAAAACTCCGCTGAGAACGCCATCCAGGCACCGAACAAACAGCGGTGATCTGCTGGATGACCAAGTACGTCGCGATGGAGCATTGTGGAATTACCAGAGATCCAACTTGAGCAAGTCACCGTCAGCTTTGAAGACCGCACGGTTCTCGCTGATATCACCCTGACGCTCAATGAACGCCGCATTGGAATCATCGGGGCAAACGGAGCGGGCAAAAGCACACTGTCGCGACTACTCAACGCACTAGTTATTCCTTCCGCTGGCACCGTCCGCGTGGGAGGACTGGATACGTCCAAAAACGCGAAACAGATTCGTCGCGATGTGGGTTTCGTTTTCCAGAACCCAGCCAATCAAATCATCATGCCGCTGGTCGCCGACGACATAGCCTTTGGCCTGAAAAATATCGGCTTGTCCAAAGCCGAACGCAAGGTTCGCGTCACACAGACCCTTGACGAACTGAATATTTCGCATCTGGCCGATCGTGAGAGCCATACGCTTTCCGGCGGCGAGCAGCAAATGGTGGCCCTGGCAGCGGTGATGGCTATGCAACCGCGCACCATTGTTTTTGACGAGCCCACAACCATGCTTGATCTGCGCAACCGGCTGCGCTTCCAACGCGAGATCGCCCGCCTTCCGCAACGAGCCATCGTCATTACGCACGATCTCGAACTATTGGAAGACTTTGATCGTGTCCTCGTGGTTACGGACGGGATCATCGCCTTTGATGGCCAGCCTGCGGATGCTCTTGATCATTACCGCCAGTGGAGCCACGTATGATCGCCGCGCTCAACACCTCTTACCTCGCCAAATTACCAGCGGGACTAAAATTCGGAGCACTGCTGGTCGTCAGCATCGGCCTTTACCTGATCGGTAGTTGGCAGATCCTCTTGGTGCTGCTCCTTGCGAGCGTCCTCATTTTGCTCAGCGCCCGGGTGAACTTCCGCCAGCTGCGCATGCCCCTGGTGACCTTGCTGCTCATCCTCGGCATCGTCTTTGTCTCCCTGGGGATCCAGACAACCTGGGACAGCGCGCTAGTGTCGGTGCTTCGCTTGCTCACCATGTGCATGTTCGCCTATGCCGTCAGCTTGACGACGACCTTTGACGCCATGCTCGAACTCTTTCAACAGGTGGCTTCTCCCCTACGGCATGTCGGCGCCAACCCGGCACAAATCTCCTTAGGGCTGTCCTTGGCTATTCGCTTCATTCCAGAACTCAAGCGCGTATATCTTGAAGTCCGCGAAGCCCAGCATGCTCGCGGGTTGGCAAATAATCCTCTCGCCGTCGCGGTCCCTCTGGTGATTCGATCCCTACGGATCGCTGAAGATACCGCCGAGGCGCTAGAAGCACGCGGTTACGACTCCGCCGAACATTCCAAATAATCCTACCCAGCCTCTCTCGCACCATCATTCGTTAGGACACTCCCATGGCAACTGCCACAACTTCGCAAACCCGAAATACCGTTTACGTCGCAATATTTGCGGCCATGATCGCAGCTATGGGTCTGGTCCCGCCCATCGTTATCGGCATAGTGCCGGTGCCCATTACACTGCAGACGTTGGGCGTCATGCTCGCCGGAGCACTCCTGGGCCCGGTACGTGGCATGCTCTCAAGTCTGATTGTGGTTGTCCTGGCTTTAGCCGGCTTGCCACTGTTAGCTGGCGGCCGTGGTGGGCTGGCCGTATTGCTAGGCCCCACCGGCGGCTACCTGCTGGGCTGGATCTTCGGTTCCTTGGCCATTGGCGCGCTGTTCAAATTCTGGGTACTCCGCCAAAAAAGCCAACCCGGACGTATTATCACGGGAATGGTTTCGGTCATCATTGGCGGTATCGGCGTGATCTACCTGTTCGGCATTCCATGGACCGCCGCAGTGACCGGACTTGATCTGGCCACCTCCGCCATAGGTGCCATCGCATTCCTTCCGGGAGATCTCATCAAAGCGGTGGTCACCACGCTGGTGGCTGTCACCGTGCACCGCAGCTACCGAGCACTGATGAGCTAACCCGATGGATCTTGCCAGCCAACTGCAACAGCACGCGCGGACCCGTCCAAGACACCCCGCGGTCATCAGCACGACTGAGGTTTTGGATTATTCTTCCTTAGCTGCCCGCAGCAATGCGTTGGCTGGCAAACTACGCCAGAAAGTTCTGCCCGGAAAGCGTGTCGGCATCTACTGCACCGACCCCATAGCCCTGGCCATCGCCTTCCACGGGTGCATGCT
>DNHA01000112.1 GCA_003486025.1 Micrococcaceae bacterium
CAGAATTCCCAGTCCACCACCGTTAATGAAGGTCGCCAAAGTGGCCGTACCAACAAGCAATACCAATGCGGTTCGGATTCCGGACAGCATCACCGGAACCGCAAGCGGCAGCTCCACCTTGAAGAGGACTGCCGATTGGCTCATTCCAATACCTCGCCCTGCTTCTACGAGCCGCTCATCAACTTGCTGCAAGCCGACAATGGTGTTTGAAAGGACCGGAAGAATCGCATAGATCACCAAAGAGACAATTGCGGTACCCGGGCCGAATCCCAGCCAGAAAGCCAGAAGCACGATCACACCAATGGCCGGTGCAGCCTGGCCGAAGTTTGCAATAGCGCGCACCACGGGTGCCGCTTTGCGAAAAGCAGGACGGGTAAGAATGACACCCAGCGGAATCGCAATGATCAGAACTATCACCGCTGAAATCAACGTGATTTCCAGGTGCTCCTTCGTGTATCCCCAGATTGTTGCCGGATCCAGGGTTTGCCTTTCGGTCTCGGTGAGGTTGGCATTAACCAGCCAAATCACCAAGATTCCGAAAGCTGCCGCGATACCTAACAGCTGGTAAATCAGTCCGCGTTTTTCTGCGTTCACGAAGTCTCACCGCCAGATTGCTGACTATCCAACTGGATATCGCGCAGGTTGATTGCACCGGAGTTCAACCCCACCGGGGCGTCATGATCCCCATCCATGCTGGAGTTAGTGGCGGCGATGGCTTCCATCACCGTTTGTACGGTGATGATTCCCTTCAGGACGTCGCGGCGACCGGTGACCAGGGCAGACTCCGTGCTGGCAACAAGCATGGTGTCCAACGCATCGTTGAGCGTTGCCTGCTCGCCAACTACCGGCAAATCCGGATCGTAAGTTCCATCAATGATTTCCGCACGAGAAAGCTGACGGCGGTTCAGACGGCGCACCGGACGCCCTCGTGAATCGAGCACCACCACGTATTTGCGCCCGGCACCTTGCAATTGCGAAAGCACATCCGAGGCATTCTTTCCTGCGGTGGTAGTGATCGCCTCCGCGAGTTCCACCTCGTTCACGCGGGTCAGCGTCAGCTGCTTCAGTCCGGCACCGGAACCAATGAAGTTCTCTACGAACTCGCTGGCCGGGTTAGCCAGGATACGTTCCGGGGAATCGTATTGCTCCAGTTGCGCGCCTTCGTTGAAGATCGCGATCCAGTCTCCAAGCTTCACAGCCTCATCGAAATCGTGGGTCACGCACACAATCGTTTTCTGTACCTCGGACTGAATGTTGAGCAGTTCATCCTGCAAGCGCTGACGGGTGATCGGGTCAACTGCGCCAAATGGCTCGTCCATCAGCAGCACCGGTGGGTCTGCCGCCAAGGCACGGGCAACGCCCACGCGCTGCTGCTGTCCACCGGAAAGCTCCTTCGGGAAGCGATCACGGTAAAGCTCAGGATCAAGCGAGACGAGTTCAAGCAGCTCATCTACGCGGGCCGCAATTTTTTCTTTGGACCAACCCAGCATTTTGGGCACCATAGCGATATTAGTAGCCACGGTCATGTGCGGGAAGAGGCCGCCGGCCTGGATGACATACCCGATACGGCGGCGCAGTTCGTCGCCATCCATATCTGTCACGTCTTCTCCGTTGATGATAATTTCGCCAGAGGTCGGCTCGATCAGCCGGTTAATCATTTTCAGCGTGGTGGTTTTGCCGCAGCCCGAGGGACCAACAAACATCACGATGGAGCCCGCAGGGATCTCAAGGGTCAGGCCGCCAACCGCAGGTTTTTTCTGTCCCGGGTAAGTCTTGGTGACTTCCTGGAGCATGATCGACGCTCCGGTGACATTCTGTTCGGTACTGGTTTCGACTTTATTTTCAGACACGGATACCTCGCGGGATAGTCAGTCGGCCAACGCCGAGCAAGATCAAATCAAGAATGAGCGCCAAGATGACAACACCGACCACGCCGGTGACGACGGATTCTAAGGCGTTTGCACCACCCAGCCGGGATAGGCCCGAAAAGATATAACCGCCGAGTCCGGGTCCCAACGCGTAGGAGACAACGGCGGCCACACCCATAACCATCTGCGCTGAGATGCGCACGCCGGTTAAGATCACAGGCCAGGCCATGGGCAGTTCGACGGAGATCAGGGTTTTCATGCGGCTCATGCCGATGCCCTTCGCCGATTCAACGACCGTCGGTTCGATGTTGTTTAATCCCACGATGGCATTTCTCAGAATCGGAAGGGCAGCGAAGAACGTCACGACGATCACCGCTGGTAAAACACCAAAGCCGAAGGGAACGATAAGAAGACCGATCAGTGCAAAGGACGGGATGGTCAGCCCAATTGCACTAATGCCATTGGCCAATCCGGCCAATGATTTACTGCGATACACCAATACGGCGATCAGTACTGCAATGATTGTCGCCAAGACGAGACATTGGGCTACGAGCCACAAATGCTGCCAGGAGGCGAATAAGATTTGGCGATATCTTTCGCCGAAAAAGTCACCCACATTAAGACCTGCTTCACTTTAGTTTCGTATCATTCACTGAGCTGGAATAGGTACCTTAACTCAGCATTCGCCCCAAGTTTACCGGTCATAGCACTCATCATTCGGTATCGTTTCGATAAATATTCAGCTGACTTGGTCGGATAGGAGTGTCGCTTTGTCCTCTCAGGATGACGCAACATGCTAGCCAAGACGGTGCGAATGTAGTGAGATAGAACCATGAAACTAGCTACCGTGCGATTGACCACCGAACCCGGACTAACAACGGCCGCCGTCATTGAAGATGGCAGACTGTACTACCTGGAAAACTTGTCGAACATCCAGAAATTCCTACGGCTCGATGATCCAACCCAGCAAGAAGTTGTCGCACGGGCTTTAGTCGGTGATTCGATTGCGGAAGCCGAGGCGGACTACGCGCCATTGATACCCAACCCAGCCAAGGTGTACTGCATAGGCCTGAACTACCGTAACCACATTGCCGAGGTCGGCGCGGAGGAACCAGAGTTCCCTACGGTTTTCGCAAAGTTCGCTTCCACGCTATGCGGAGCAAATGACACGGTGGAAATTCCTGCCGAGGACTACCGGATGGATTACGAAGGCGAGCTCGCCATCGTCATCGGTACCGCCGGCCGGCGCATTTCGGTCGAAGATGCGGCCGAACATATTGCTGGTTATGCTGTTTCCAACGACGTCTCCATGCGCGGCTTCCAGGGTCGAACCACCGAGTGGCTGCAGGGCAAAGCGTGGGACAAATCTACTCCGGTGGGCCCGTGGTTGGTCACTGCCGATGAATTTAGCGCCGGCGCGAAGATCACCACCAAGGTCAACGGCGAGGTAGTTCAGGAAGACTCCACCGACGATCTGGTGTTCTCCGCAGCGGAGCTGGTTTCCTACCTATCGGTCATCAATGAGCTGCAGCCTGGCGATTTGATCCTGACCGGAACCCCGGCCGGGGTGGCCTTGGGGCGACGTGACGAGCATGGCCGCCGTCCGTGGCTGAAGGCCGGAGATTTGCTTGAAACTAGCATCGATGGCCTGGGCACTTCCACGATTAAGTTCGCTTCCGCATAGCTTCTAACCCTCAGGTATCCCCGCGTCAGCTTTTAGACGCGGGGATACCTGATTAATCGACTTTTCAGTCCGTCAATGCGACACGAAAGTGCGGTTGTGACTTGACTCTCAGCATCACGTATGATGACTCACAATGTCACTTCGAATGGCAGTCATCATCATCCATCACTCGCATCGAAGGATCTAGAAACTCATGGACGATTTGGGAACACTCTTCGGAGATATCTCCTCGGTTATTTGGGGGCCGTTTGTCCTCATCCCGTTGCTCTTAGGCACCGGGTTGTATTTGACCATCCGCTTAGGCGGTTTGCAGTTCATCAAGCTCGCGGCGGCGCTTCGTCTGGGCCTGTTCAAGCGCAAAGATGCCGAAGCTGAAGGCGATATTTCACAGTTTCAGGCATTGACCACAGCATTGGCCGCAACCGTCGGTACCGGTAACATCGTGGGTGTTGCTACCGCCATCGGCATCGGTGGACCGGGCGCACTATTCTGGATGTGGGTCACCGGCCTACTCGGTATGGCATCAAAGTACACCGAGGCCTACCTGGGCGTGCGTTTCCGTGGAACTGACGCCGCTGGCGAAAAATCCGGCGGCCCGCAGTACTACCTGGAACGCGGCATCAAGGGTCCTTTCGGAAAGTTCTTGGCACTGTTCTTCGCCATCGCCGCGACCCTGGCCTGCTTCGGCATTGGTAACATGACTCAGGGCAACTCGATCGCGATTAACCTTGAGAACTCATTCAACGTCACCCCTTGGGTAACCGGCGTGGTTCTGACCGTACTATCGATCGCTGTTCTTGTCGGTGGCATCAAGTCCATCGGTCGCGTTACCGCTGGCTTCGTTCCAGTGATGATCGTCTTCTACGTTGCAGCTTCGATCTATATCCTGATCGCCAACGTAGGTGGAATCCCTTCCGCAATCAGTGAGATCTTCACCGATGCTTTCACCGGCACCTCCGCTGTCGGCGGCTTCGTCGGTTCGGCAATCATCATCGCCGTTCAGTACGGTGTTGCTCGCGGCATCTTCTCCAACGAGTCCGGCATGGGTTCGGCTGCTATCGCTGCAGCTTCGGCGCAGACTACCCACCCGGTCCGCCAGGGCTTGGTCTCCATGACCCAGACCTTCATTGACACCATCATCGTGGTTACCTGCACCGGTCTGGTGATCATCACCACCGGTTCCTGGAAGATGGTCGATGAGGCAACAGGCGAGCAGATCTCCGCTGCACTGATGACAGGCGCAGCCTTCACTAACGGCCTGCCAGGTGAATGGGGCCACTGGATCGTCACCATCGGCTTGGTCATGTTCGCTTTCTCCACCATCCTCGGCTGGTGCTACTACGGTGAACGGAATATCGAGCGCCTGTTCGGCCGCAAGCTGGTCATGCCATTCCGCATCGTCTTCTCGCTGGTCGTTTACGTAGGCTGCACCACCGAGCTGACCGCTGTCTGGAACTTCTCGGACATGATGAACGGTTTGATGGCACTGCCGAACTTGATCGGTCTGCTGATTCTCTCCGGCATGGTGGCTCGTGAAACCCGCTGGTACCTGAAGAATGATCCGAAGCTGGAAGCCAACAAGGCTGACATCGAGGACTTCATGTCGGGCCGTCCAGGCTGGGCAGAATGGAAGGCCGGTGACGTGATTGGCTCTTCGAAGAACCGTGGCGCTCACCAGGTTGCGCAGGATCCGGATCCAATCCGGTAGGCTCCTGATGCACTCCCGATAATTAACGCCGATGGCGGCGATGGCAACCTTGCAGGTT
>DNHA01000023.1 GCA_003486025.1 Micrococcaceae bacterium
TCGGCAGCTGCCCGACTCGGCGTTGCGTTTTGTTGGTTTTTTATCGTTCTTTGACCGGCATGCAACACCGCCCATGTTCGTGGTCCTCTCATTGGGCACGGCTCTTTCGTTGTCTCAAGCGGTAGAACTTGTGGCCGGATACTCCTTGCTTTACGCATTGGGCCAGCCGCTTTGGGGGTTGCTGAGCGATCGCTTCGGCCGGTTGACGGTGCTTCGCTGCGCGTTGTTCGGCGCTGTTCTCGGCGCAATCGCCAGCACGCTATTCACTTCTTTTCTCGCCTTACTTGTGGCCCGCGCGCTGACCGGACTGATGTTCGGTGCCCTCTATCCCACATTGATGACGCTGCTGGGCGATACCCGCGTTGGGCTTGCCAAGGCGCGCGGACTTTCGGATCTGCAGATCTTTTCGTCTCTAGGCACCACATTGGCGACGCTCGTTGCCGGCGCCATCGCCACGTCCATTGACTGGCGTTTAGTCTTCTTGCTTCCCGCATTCGGGGCCATCGCCGCGCTCTGGTCGCTGCGCCACGTGGTGGAACCAAAACGCGAACAAACTACCCGGAATTTCGAAGCTGCCTTTGGCCGGGATAACTTACTGCTCTACGCGGTAGTCTTCCTCGAAGGCGGGCTTCTTATGGGCTTCTTGACCTATATCGTGCCGGCCTTGCAAAGTGCAGGGATGGGCATCTGGCTCGCCGGTGTCCTGGGCTGCGGATTTGCCATCGGTGTGATTCTCGGAGCACAGTTCATGCGGATCCTCGTGCCAAGGTTTTCCCGCACGTGGCTTATCGGCATCGGCGGGATCGTTCTGACTTTGAGTTTTGCGCCATCTGCGTTGTGGCCCTCCGCAATGGCCTATACAGTGACCGCGTTCCTCATCGGTGCAGCTAACGCGATTATGCATTCCTCGATGCAAGGCTGGGCCACCGAAGTGGCACCTGAAGCGCGCGCCACCACTGTCTCGTTCTTCGTCTTCGCATTATTCTTTGGAGCGTCGGCAGCCACGTACCTCACCGCGGATCTCGCAGAACAAGGCAACTACACGCAGATTTTCGCAATAGGTTTTTGGCTTAGCATTCTGCTGGTGGCCGTTGCTACTTGGCTGCATGCCCATTGGTACGCAAAGCAATCGGATTAGTACAGCGTACTGAGCAGTACGCCAACGCCCATGGCGGTCAATGCTATACAGGCGACCAATTCCAGACGCAGCGTGACCTCGGGCTTCTTGAACCAATTCATGGCTTTCGCGGCGACCGCGCTGAGGATCAGCAGGTAAAGAAAGCCGACCACGGCAAAGACCGCACCCAGTCCCATCCCCCACCACAAGGTATATGAACCTTTAGGGATGAAGCTCGGCATCATCGCCAGAAACAACAACCCTAGCTTTGGATTCAGCGCTGCCGAAAGAACACCAGCAATAAATGCTTGTCGGCCCGTCCGCCGTTGCTTTGCATGAGTGCGAACATTTCGTGTCTCGGTGCGTGCAATGGCGTTATCCGCATTGGCGACAGCACGGGACTTGTAGAATCCGGAAATTCCCAAATACATCAGATAGAGTCCACCGGAAATGGTGATGACCGTTTCAACCACTGGATAGCGCTGCATCAGTGAGGCCGCACCAGCACCAGCCAAGGTGGCCCACGCAAAGATGGCCGTCACCATGCCAAGCGCCGCAACGATACCGTGAAACTGACGCACCAGAGAGAAACGAAGCACTAGGAACGTGTCCGGTCCTGGTGAAAGAGTGACCATCACGCATACTCCGAGGTATGCCAGAAATGAAGCCCAAGTCATGATCTTCAATTATAGAAATTAGCCAGGAAGGTGCGGGAATTCATGACGCTGGCCTAGCATTAGAAGAACGGCAGCTAGGCGCAGAGGAAGGCGACGAAGGATGACGCAGTCACCACGGGAGCCGCAACCCGAATTCCAAGCGCCCGCCTCCATGAAATATGCTTACCCTTTGTTGAATCCAGGCTATTCCCTCGCCCAAACTTCAATGGTCCTCGGGATCCTCTCGCTTTTTGTTGTCGGAGTCATCCTCGGTCCGATTGCTCTGCTGAAAGCACACGAAGCTGAACGAATTTATGGAGTTCAAGCTACGGTTGGCAAGGTCACCGGGCTAATCGGTTTGATTTTCGGGGCACTCCAAGTTCTGGCAGTTGTTGGGTATTTCCTGCTCATGCTGTTCCTAATACCCGCCTCAATCTATGGCTCCGACTAGTCAAATCACAGCTGAAGCCTTGATTCACCGACCATTATCTTAGTTTTAGGAGTTACCAATGAGCAACGAAAATAACGAACCGACCAATCCATACACTGCTGGACAGCCGCCGCAGTATTCCAGCCAGAACCCAAATCAGTACCCGAACCAATGGCCAGGACAGAATCAGCAGTTCGGAGGCACTCAGGGATACCCGGCTTACGGCTATAACCCGCAACAGGCCGAAGGCGCACAGCTAGCGCAAACCTCGATGATCCTCGGGATCATTTCGCTCTTTGTCGTGGGCATCATTCTGGGCCCTATAGCCATCGTGAAGGCGAAGAAAGCAGAACGAGAATTTAACACCGATGCCACCGTTGGAAAGGTCACCGGCTGGATCGGAACGATCTTCGGAATTCTCGGCGTTCTCTACATCATCTTCATAATCGTTGTTGCTTTCTCATTTGCCGGAACCTCCATGATGTATTCGGACTACTCGTAGTACGCACTGGCACAAAAGCCGACGGAGCCCCGGTCACTGCACATGATGTGCGGTGACCGGGGCTCCGTCTGTATCGGCCCTTATCCATCCCCCATGGATGGATACGGGAAACTTATTCTGCGGTTGGCAGGACGAACGATGCGTCGATCTCGATCTTGACCTTGTCGCTGACCAATACGCCGCCTGCTTCGAGTGCAGCGTTCCAGGTGATGCCGAAGTCCTTGCGGGAGATGGTGGTCGCAGCAAAGAAGCCAGCGCGGGTTGCACCGAAAGCGTCGACAACCTGGCCGCCAAGCTCAGCCTTGAATTCAACCTGCTTGGTAACGCCGCGAACGGTCAAATCGCCAACCAAAACGAACTCTTCACCCTCGCCCTTAACTCCGGTGGACTTGAAAGTCATTACTGGGAATTCTTCGGAGTTGAAGAAGTCGCCGCTCTTCAGGTGGCCGTCGCGGTTTGCATCCTTGGTGTTGACCGAATCGATCTGCACGGTAGCTTCTACCGATGATTCTGCGAGGGTCTGGCCAATGTTCAGGGTAGCGTCGAATTCCTGGAAGCTGCCGCGGACCTTGGAAACGCCTGCGTGGCGAACCGAGAAGCCGATTTCCGAGTGCGATGCATCCAGGTTCCAGGTACCGGCGGTCAGTGGCGAAGTTGCAGTTGAAGTCATTTTCAAATCCTTTTCCTCGACGCCAACCATATAGTTGACGTTTCAATTTGTTTTGCTGATACAAGTATTGCACTGTTTAAGTTGAAGCGTCAACCACATTGCGCAAGAAATCTTCAAAATCTTTTGAAGCGAATACCTAACTTCAAGCTGACTAGTAACTTAGCTTTCAAAGTTTATTCGAGAAAGTCTTATCGCCCGCCCTTTTGATGGCTAGACTGGCCGCATGAGCACCCATGAGAACATCCCAGACAAACAAGAACAAGAAGCTGAACTAGCAGCAGACCTTGAACAGATCTGGCAAGAAGAGTCCCCTGGCACCGCTAGGACCACCAAGTTAGCCGACGAAGTAGACGGTGAACTTGGTACCCGCGAGGGCGCCTAGAGCACTCATGGGTGACACTTCCGTGGACCCTAAGGCAATTAGCCTTACTTGCTTCATCAGTGTCTCAGGGTAAGAGTCAGCAATAAACCAACTTCACGTAAACACTGCGCAGCGTTGACTTGGTTGGGTTAACAGCAAGCGACCGCCTTCAGAAGATTTCTCCGAAGGCGGTCGCTTGCTGTTCGATTGGTGCTTAGGGGGCCGTTATCAGACCCTCATTGAGCATCCATTCATAAGCTACGTCGGCTGGTTCGCGTCCCTCGACGTCCACCTGATAATTCAGATCCAAGAGCACCTCATCGGTAAGTAGCGGCGCAATCTGCGCCATCACGTCCTTAACCCCTGGATTCTTCTTCAGGAACTCCTCGTTAAACGCCGGCGCTGCGTTATAGCTCGGGAAGTACTGTTTATCATCTTCCAATACCGTCAGATCCAATGCCTTGATACGGCCATCAGTCGTGAAGACCTCACCAAAGTTACAGGCCCCTTCTGCGGTTGCCTGGTAGATTGCGCCCACATCATAAAGGCCAATATTGTCCTCCTTGACCTGGCTTCCGCGCTTCATCCCGTAATGCTCAAGCATTGGAGTTAGACCGTCACGACGCGAGTTGAACTCCGGATCAACACAGAAGGTCAGTTCTTTGGAATCCAACTTGGACATCTCGGAAAGCTTTGTAATGCCCAAGCGATCGGCCACCTCGCGATTCATGGCCATGGCATACGTGTTGTTCAACGGAGCTGGTTTACCCCACACGATCCCATTGGACAGGTCCTCATCATGCACTGCTTGCCACTGTTTTTCAGCGCCAACGACTGGCTTTTCATGCCCGAGATAGGTCAGCCAGGCAGTTCCCGTGTACTCCCACAATGCGCTGGCATCCCCCGAGAGCAACAACTCACGTGCTGGCTGCGAGCCTGGCACGTTAGTCAGGTCCGTAACGTCGTAACCGGTGACGTCCAATGCGATCACAGAAATCTTGCCCAAGAGCAGCTGTTCGGTAAAGGACTTAGAGGTGACCGTCACCTTGGCATCTTTGTCCAGCGACTGGTCGGCTTTGATAAGCCCGGGATTAGCATCTGGCACCGTACCGGTAGCCGGACTCAACCCACACCCGGTCAAGCCAATGAGCGCTGCGAAGGACAGGGCCCCAAATTTCAGTTTGCGATTCATGACAGTCCTTTCGGCCGGGCAACCTGTTCCACGACTCGCCCCAGCCAGTCGATGGTCAGCGCTAGCAATGCAACCAGCAGCGAACCGGCAATCAACACCGCGTTCAAGTTCAGGTTCACCCCGGTGGTGAGGAGAATTCCTAGTCCACCACCATTAATGAAGGTCGCCAAAGTAGCCGTACCAACGAGCATTACCAAAGCGGTTCGAATTCCGGAAAGCATGACCGGAACCGCAAGCGGTAGCTCCACCTTGAAGAGGACCGCAGATTGGCTCATTCCGATACCGCGCCCTG
>DNHA01000316.1:0-5302 GCA_003486025.1 Micrococcaceae bacterium
TTTACGACTCACAACACTTATATTCGAACAAACTTACGATTCAGCAAGTACGATTGGGACGAGAACTGGAACGAATGCACTAGAACGACCGGGAGCGGGCGATGATTCAAGAAATTTCGATCTCTAACCTTGGCGTGATTACCAAGGCGACTCTGCCACTTGGGCCGGGGCTGACTGTTGTCACCGGTGAAACCGGTGCGGGTAAAACAATGGTGATCACCGCTCTGTCCTTACTGCTTGGCCGCCGAGCCGATGCCGGTGCAGTGCGAAACGGTGCCGATCACGCACTGGCCGAGGCGGTAGTGCATCTAGACCCAGACCATCATGCGCTCGAAGCGGCCACTCATGCCGGGGCGTTTGTTGATGAAGTAGGCGATAAGAGTGAACTATTGCTCACTCGCTCGCTATCTGCCCAAGGCCGTTCCAAAGCGACAGTCGGTGGACGAAGTGCACCAGTCGGTTTGCTTGCCGAGCTTGGGCAGGAACTGGTGGCTGTCCACGGTCAGTCCGATCAGATTCGTCTGAAAGAGGCTGGTGCGCAACGAGATGCACTTGACCGATTTGCCGGGTCAGGCCTGGCGCGCACGCTCAAGGAGTATCAGCGGACTTACCGGCAATGGCGTGCGTCAAGTAAAGAACTAACTGCACTTAAGCAAGACTCGCGTGATCGGGTTCGTGAAGCTGAAAACCTGAAGCTCGCGCTCGACGAGATTGATTCGCTAGAGCCGTTGCCGGGTGAAGACGAGAAATTACGTGAAACGGCGATGAAGTTGGGCAACGTCGAGTCACTGCGAAACGCGGGCCTGCAGGCTAGAGCCATTGTCGACAGTGAAGATTTTGAATCCCCAGGGATTACTACTTTGGCAGAATCTGTTCGCGGAATCTTGGCGCAAGCAAGTAATGATGACCTGGCCCTAGCAGCCTTTGCCGACCGAGCCGCAGAACTTGGCATTCTCGCTTCAGAACTATCGAGCGATATGGCAAGCTACGTCTCGGATCTTGATGAAGAGGGCCCTGAGCGTCTGGCTCAAATTGAAGCACGCCGTGCTGATTTGAATAAGCTCATGCGTAAATATGCGCCAACCATCGATGAAGTTATTTCCTGGGCCGAAGAATCCCGGCAACGTTTGGAACAGCTTGGTTCGGACGATACCCGGATCGAGGAACTCGAAGACGTTGTGGTCCAGCTGGAACAGAAGGTCTCAGCCCTGGCTGCTGATCTTTCGGAAGCCAGACGCAAGGCTGCCGCGAAGCTTTCCAAGCGGGTCAGTGCCGAGCTCACCGCATTGGCCATGCCAGATGCGAAGCTCTATGTTGAGATCGGTGATTTGCCAGAGCCCGGTGCATATGGGCAAGACCAAATCGAAATGCTCTTAGCACCCCATGCAGGTGCTGCACCTCGCCCACTGGGCAAGGGAGCCAGCGGTGGTGAGCTCTCGCGCGTGATGCTAGCTATCGAAGTAGTCCTCGCCGCTGTCGATCCGGTGCCAACCTTCGTCTTCGACGAAGTGGATTCCGGAGTTGGCGGCAAAGCCGCGGTGAGCATCGGTGAACGCTTGGCGATGCTTGCCCGACATGTGCAGGTCATTGTGGTCACACACCTACCCCAAGTGGCCGCCTATGCTGATCGGCATATCCGCGTGATCAAGACCTCAAACGGTAAATCAGCGGCGGGCGCCGGCTTTACCGCCAGCGACGTCATCACCCTTGATGACACAGAACGTGTCCGCGAGCTGGCTCGGATGTTGGCAGGTCAAGAGGAATCTGACACCGCTCAAGCGCATGCAGAAGAGCTTCTGGCCGATGCGCGGAAAATGGTCGAATCATTGGTGACGAAGAGCGCACGCTAAATGGCAGGGACCGACTTTGGCATCTTCGGCTGGTGTCGTAGAGTTGCAAAGTGGATGGTCGGTATTCGCGAAAGCGAGCAATGGTGATAGGATGAAATCCCGTGGTGCAGCGTAAATTAACTCGTGATTCTCGGTCGTCTGAAACGACAAAACATATCTTCGTCACCGGCGGTGTAGCCTCCTCCCTGGGTAAGGGATTGACGGCATCCAGCCTTGGACACTTAATTCGAGCTCGTGGTCTCTCAGTGACCATGCAGAAGCTCGATCCGTACCTGAACGTCGATCCAGGTACTATGAACCCTTTCCAGCATGGTGAAGTCTTCGTTACTGACGACGGCGCAGAAACCGACCTGGACATTGGACACTACGAGCGCTTCCTGGATGAAAATCTTCCAGGTTCCGCCAACGTGACCACCGGCCAGGTTTATTCAACCGTACTGGAACGTGAACGCCGCGGTGAATACCTTGGCGATACCGTTCAAGTCATTCCGCACATTACTGACGAAATCAAGCGTCGTATGCGTTTGGCGGCCACCGAGCCAGGTGAAGGCAAATCTGCCCCTGACGTGATTATCACCGAAATCGGTGGCACCGTCGGCGATATTGAATCCCAGCCATTCCTTGAGGCAGCCCGCCAGGTCCGCCAGGACATTGGCCGGAAGAACGCTTTCTTCGTCCACGTTTCCCTCGTTCCATATATTGGCCCAAGCCACGAGCTGAAGACCAAGCCGACTCAGCACTCCGTGGCTGCCCTGCGTTCCATCGGCATTCAGCCGGACGCTCTGGTCATCCGCTCCGATCGTGCAATCCCAGACGAGATGCGTGCAAAACTCGGACGTACCTGCGACGTGGAAACCGAAGCAGTCATCAGCTGCCCGGATGCACCGAGCATCTACGAAGTTCCAAAGATCCTGCATGCACAGGGCCTAGATGCGTACATCGTGCAGACGCTGGATATGAAGTTCCGCGACGTGGACTGGGAAGGCTGGGATCGTCTGCTAGACGTTGTCCGCAACCCGAAGCACGAACTGACCATCGCATTGGTCGGCAAATACATCGACCTGCCAGATGCTTATCTCTCGGTTACCGAAGCTTTGAAGGCCGGCGGTTTCGCCAACGATTCCAAGGTTAAGATCCGTTGGGTACCATCGGATGACTGCGCTACCGAAGAAGGAGCTCGCAAGGCTCTCGACGGTGCAGAAGCAATCTGTGTACCAGGCGGATTCGGCATTCGCGGTCTTGAAGGAAAACTCGGCGCGCTGCGATTTGCTCGTGAAAACCAGATTCCTACCTTGGGCTTGTGCCTCGGCTTGCAGTCCATGGTGATCGAATACGCCCGCAATATGGCTGATCTGCCAGAAGCTTCCTCTACCGAGTTTGATCCTGAATCTTCCACTCCAGTCATCGCGACCATGGCCGAACAGCTGGACATTGTTGATGGCAAGGGTGACTTGGGCGGAACGATGCGCCTAGGTTTGTATGACGCGAAGCTTCTGCCAGGCTCGGTTCTGGCAGAAACCTACGGCAAGACCGAGGTTGCTGAACGCCACCGTCACCGCTATGAAGTCAACAATGCTTACCGTGCGCAGCTTGAAGAGGCGGGACTGGTCTTCTCCGGAACTTCCCCAGATGGCAAGCTCGTCGAGTTCGTTGAACTGCCTAAGGACGTACATCCGTACTACGTCTCCACGCAGGCTCACCCTGAACTTTCCAGCCGCCCAACTCGCCCTCACCCGCTCTTTGCGGGTCTGGTCGCCGCGGCACTGGCAAAGCGCAACGCCTAAGCAATACCGGTGATAAACCGTCTAAGGTAGAACCTGTTAGGTCATACCAACAGAAGGGCCCGTTCGCGTGGAACCACAACCGATATCCGATGAACTTTCACCTCGTGAGTTGGTCGGGCGTGAAACCGTATACGAAGGACGCATCTGGAATGTCGTCCACGATACAGTGCAGCTTTCGGATGATGGATCCCGCATCGAGCGAGACTACATCGTGCACCCCGGTGCCGTGTCGATCCTCGCTCTCGATGAGCGCGAACGGGTCCTTTTAGTTAACCAATACCGTCACCCTGTCGGTATGCGGCTGTGGGAACTTCCGGCCGGATTGCTCGACGTGGCGGGAGAACCGCCACTGGAAGGCGCCAAACGGGAGCTCTGGGAGGAAGCGGATCGCACCGCTGACACTTGGGCCGTCCTTACCGACGTTTTCCTCTCTCCCGGGTCTTCTTCCGAGGCGCTGCGGATATTCTTGGCGCGTGATGTGAATCTGGCGCCGGAAGAACAGCGTCACGAACGCACCGATGAAGAAGCCGAAATCATCACCCGCTGGGTGCCGCTGGACGAGGCTGTAGCCGCAGTGCTCGACGGCAGAATTCATAACCCCTCGGCGGTCGTAGGCCTTTTGGCGGCTTTTGCTGCCCGTGCGGGCAATTACGCTTCGTTGCGACCGGCCGATAGCGCATTCGAGGCGCACCCCGGATTGCGCGGGGCCTAAAGCGCACCATGAGTTTGCCCGAAGCGGCTGCGCCACAGGCGCCTAAATCCGGCAAGTTTGAGTCCGCGCTCCGCCGCTACCTGCAGCACTTGGCGATCGAGCGTGGCCTGGCAAAAAATACCTTGGACTCCTATCGCCGGGATCTAACTCGTTACCAAGATGCTTTGCAAACACGTGGCNNATCTGACTCGTTACCAAGATACCTTGCAAACACGTGGCATCACTGATCCGGCTTTGATCACCGAAAATGACGTCAGCGGCTACCTGCAGCAGTTGGCACGCGGCGATGATGAACATCAGTCCCTGGGACCCCGATCGGTTGCACGCCATACGGTGGCCATTCGGCAGCTGCATAAGTATTGGGAGCTCGAAGAGATTTGTGTGCCTAATCCTGCTCGTGAAGTGCAGCCGCCAACGGTGGGCCAGTCACTGCCTAAAGCGATCAGCATTTCTGCGGTGGCTCAGATTCTCGATTCCATCGCGCTGGATACTCCCGCTGGGCTGAGGGATCGGGCGATTCTGGAATTTTTGTACTCGACCGGAGCCCGTATCTCCGAGGTTGTCGGACTGGATGTCGATGATCTGCATTTTGCCGATGACGCGGTAGTGCGTTTGTTCGGCAAAGGCTCGAAAGAACGAGTAGTGCCGGTTGGTGGTTATGCCCAGCGCGCGGTCAGCGACTATCTGGTGCGAGCCCGTCCAGGGCTGGCTACCAAGGGCAAAGGGACACCTGCCTTATTTCTGAATCAGCGCGGTGGCAGGCTTTCACGCCAGTCGGTGTGGCTGATTCTGTCCAAGGCCGCGCAACGCGCCGGGATCGAGGCAGAGGTTTCTCCGCACACGCTTCGGCACTCCTTTGCCACTCATCTTCTAGAGGGCGGAGCAGATGTGCGAGTGGTTCAAGAATTATTGGGTCATGCCTCGGTCACCACCACGCAGATTTACACGAAGGTCAC
>DNHA01000316.1:5395-5775 GCA_003486025.1 Micrococcaceae bacterium
AAGCTCACCGGATTCGGTGCCGGAAATATCGTAGCTCCCGGGGGAAAAGTCGATCCCGGGGAGTCCGCGCTAGACGCCGCGGTGCGCGAACTCTGGGAAGAGACCGCGCTGCAGGTGCATCCGCAAGACATGGAGCATCGGGCCACGGTGCACTTCCGCTTTCCGGCGCGACCGCTCTTCGATATGGACTGCGAGGTGTTTCTTGCGCACATCTATTCGGGGGTAGCCACGGCCAGCGCGGAGTTGGACGCTCAGTGGCATTACGTCTCGCAGTTGCCGACGCAGTCGATGTGGCAGGACGCGCAGCATTGGCTTCCGCGCATTATTTCGGGGGAGCGTTTCACCGCGACGGTGATCATGGCGCCAGATAATTTGGGTGT
>DNHA01000233.1 GCA_003486025.1 Micrococcaceae bacterium
GGCTCACCACAAACTTTTGGATGGGAAGTACCGGCTCAATTGTCGAAGTGAGCCTCGACGGCACTGAAGCAGCCACTGCTCAACGTACCCAGCAATTGAACGGTGAACGTCCCCGCGTTGGCGCCGAGTTCTCCGATCCGGTAGCTATCGCCGAACAGTTCGTGCACGGTGGCGGACTGGCAGAAAAGACCACCCACCTGTGGCGGTTTGAATTGCCTTCGGACCTGGCCGTGGGTTCGCACACGGCAACGGTGAAAGCCACCGACGTCCATGGACGTACCTTCAGCGATCAGCTGACCTTCGAAGTCACTTCATAAACGAGCTGTAGTTCTTGGCGGTGCCCGCTTAAGCCAGCTGGGCACCGCCACATTCAGGACTCATAGGCTCCCTATCGAGGCCCAAGAGCCTTGGCACGCATAGGATGAGATCATGCGTATTGCTATCTTGGATGACTATCAGAACGCGGCTCGCGACTTCGCAGATTTTGATGCATGGGCTGCAGAGCTCAACGCCGATCTCACGGTGTTCAACGAACACCTCGGCCACGAAGACGACGTGGTCTGCGCGGCGCTAGAACCCTTCGACGTCATCGTGGCGATGCGCGAACGCACCCCGTTCACCCGGGCACGTTTCGAAAAGCTGCCCAACCTGNNTCAGAACGCGGCTCGTGACTTCGTGGATTTTGACGCACTGGCTGCCGAACTCAATGCCGATTTAACGGTGTTCACCGAACATCTAGGCCACGAAGATGACGTGGTCTGTGCCGCGTTAGAACCATTCGATGTCATCGTAGCGATGCGTGAACGCACCCCCTTTACCCGGGCACGCTTTGAAAAATTACCCCACCTGAAAATGCTGGTTTCTACCGGGCGGCGTAACGGCTCAATTGATCTGGCTGCTGCGGGACTACACAACGTGATCGTGTCACACACCGGGTATTCACCAACCGACGCGGTGGAACACACCTGGGCCTTGATCCTTGCCGCCGCCCGCAGGCTCGACGTGGAGCTGTTCTCTGCGCAGAACCCGCGCGGTGAGGCAAAACCTTGGCAGTCCACCTTTGGGATCGGCCTGGCAGGCAAAACCCTCGGCGTCTACGGCCTAGGTAATCTTGGTTCGCGCGTGGCCAAGGTCGGTCTTGCCTTCGGTATGCGGGTAATTGCGTACAGCCAGAATCTGACCAAGTCTCGGGCCACCGAGGTGGGTGTCGAGCTGGTCTCCGAGGCCGAACTTTTCGCCACCAGCGACGTGTTGACCATCCACCTGAAACTTTCCGAACGCAGCACCGGGGTGGTTGCTGCCAAGCAACTCTCGTGGATGAAACCAGAGGCGATTCTGGTGAACACCTCACGCAGCCGCATTGTTGACACTCAGGCCTTGATATCTGCATTGGAAAATCAGCTGCTTCGCCTAGCTGCGGTGGATGTTTTTGATGTGGAGCCGCTGCCGGAAGCCGATCAGCTTTCCCGAACCCGCGGGCTGATCGCTACACCGCATATTGGCTACGTAACTGCCGAACAGTTTGAAATGTTCTATCAGGATTCCGCTGAGAATATTCGTGCGTGGGCTAAGGGTTCACCGATTCGCGTGATGGGTCTCTAATCACGGGTTTGCGAGGCACAAAGTAGAAGTGCAAGATTGCGACTACCGCCGCCCAAGCGGCACCGATCAGCAGTCCTACAACTACGTCAGATACCCAATGGTGCCCAATGTAGATACGTGATGCGCCCATGGCGAGTATGAAAAGTGCCGCGATGATGCTGATCAGGTATGCGTATCTTTGCAGGCCGTAAACAATGGCCAGGTAGCTGGCAATACCAATTAGCGCGGCCGCGTTGAGTGTATGTCCGCTGGGAAATGAATATGATTCCGGCGGTGCCGGCCCGCCGGGTATCCCCTGCGGACGGATGACTTGAAGGCTCGCTTTGAGAATGACCGTGAGCAACACCGAGACCAGCGCGGTGAAAGCAACCGTTGCCAATGGCCATGCGCTGCGCGTCCACCAACAGAGCAAACCTGTCAGCACAAGCATGATCATTGTCATTCCGGGCGTAGACCCCCAGAAATACAGGAAATCAGAAATACCTTGGAGTGCAGGAGTTTGATGATCTAAAACCCACTGGTATGCGGGTTGGTCCATGTCTTTAGCCCAGCCACCGACATGCAAGGAAACGAGCACTCGTCGAGTGAAAAAGAACATTGCAACCGCAAGACCAAAGATGATCCACAATATCCGTGCGACCCGAGTTTTTTGCCGCTGACGGAAGTTCCAAGACGATCTCATAGCTTCTATCGTAGTGGGCACGTCGGTGCGCAACTTGCGCCGCGAGCTATGCGGAACAATAGAACCATGACGATCAAGATACTGGCCATCGGCAAAAAGCATGAGTCATGGGTAGACGAGGGAATTGCTCGCTACGAAAAGCGGCTGAAGAAGCCTTTTGATCTCTCGTGGCAGTTGCTTAACCATTCTTCGCGTGAGAATGATGCGGCACGTATCGAAGAATCGGCACGAATCCTCGCGAAGATCGATGACCGAGACTTTGTGGTGTTGCTCGACGAACGCGGCAAGAACGTGGACTCCCCTGCGCTAGCGAACACACTGCGAGCTCCCATAGATTCTTCACGCAATGTTGTCATTATCATTGGCGGCGCTTATGGAGTGGATGCCTCGGTTCATCAACGGGCGAACTTTGAGTGGTCCTTGTCCAAGCTGGTCTTCCCGCACCAGCTGGTGCGGCTTATCCTCACCGAGCAGCTCTACCGGGCTCAAGATATTCTCGCCGGTGGCAAATACCATCACGTTTAAACACTTCTTTTTCTCGGAGACCAGAGTCTGTCTAACGTAAACCGTCCCCAAGATCAGTGAATGCATCATACGTGCGCATTCGACTCTCCACGTAGCAATGAGCTGCGGTCTTAGTCATCCACGAGCAAGTTGCCTGTTGGCTCAAGTAGAGTAATTCTGGAAACATGCTGGGTTAAACCATATAGTTTCCTGAATGCTTGAACTTATCGACTAGGACGTACATCATGGACCAGGCTTCAACTGACGAAAAATTTGAAACTCAATCGCCAAAGCCCAAACTTAAAGTTGCTTTCAACCCGAACATCTATCGTGCATTAGTTTGGATCATTGTTGCGATTTGTTCGCTGTTCACTCTCGGCGGCCTTTCAACTGTCGGAGACCCTACCTTGGCTGAAGGTCAAATTAGTGTTGCCGAAGCTACAAAGTCGAGCAACGATCTAATGACCGAAGGAGCCCCGCAGCAACAGGTCGTGAATGGCTGGTTTGTTGTCGATGCGCTGCCGATCGTATCGGAACAGTTATCTGGCATTCATCAAGCTGGAGTTTACAACTCACGTATGTACTATCTGGGACTGATTGTCACCCTCGGTGTCGCCGCCGACATCATCGGTCGTAGTCTCGGCGCACAGCAAAATATGCGCACGAAAAATGAGGCCCATT
>DNHA01000334.1 GCA_003486025.1 Micrococcaceae bacterium
GTGCCGATGGTCCCGGGACGCGGCGTGCGTCCGAGCTGGTTGAAGGCGGCCACCGGAGAGGTTTCGGTCAGCCCGTAGCCCTCATGGATCGGCGCACCGAAGCGGTCTTGGAAGGCGGTGAGGATCGCTACCGGCAGCGCGGCTCCGCCGGAGACCGCATAACGGAGCCTGGTCGGTGTCTCAGCCCGGGCCTTTCCGGCTTCGAGCAGTGCCACATACATCGTCGGCACACCGAAGAAGATGTCGATGTTCTGGTCGAGCACCAGATCCAGCGCGTCCTTCGCGGTGAACTTGGGCAATAGCACGATCTCGGCCCCCGCACGCATCCCGGTGTTGAGCACCGCGGTCTGCCCGAAGGTATGGAACAGCGGCAGCCCGCCAAAAATCTTGTCGCCCACGCGCATGTCGATGGTCTCCAGCAGCATCGTGCTGGTCTGTTCCACCAGCGCCAGATGCGTGCCCAGCGCACCCTTGGGTGTTCCGGTGGTGCCCGAGGTGTAGAGGATGGTGGCGATATTCTCCGGGTGCTGCGGAACGTAGGTGGTGATCGCGGTGGCTTTCTCCGCCCGGTCTTCGAGCCGGTCGGTCTGTTGCTGTGCCGGGGCCAGGACGCTGAGCAGCTGGACCCCGGCAAGCTGTGCGGCCGCGGCGCCCTCGCCCAGCAGCGGCGCGGCGCAGATGAGCATTTTTGCCGAGGCATCATCGAGCACATAGGCGATTTCCTGCTTTTTGAGCAACGCATGCACCGGCACCACGATGGCACCCAAGGAGAGGATCGCGTAGTAAACACGCGCAAAATCGGTGACGTTGGGAATGAGTACCGCCACCCGGTCTTCGGCTTCGATGCCCGCCTCGCGCAGCGCCCCGGCGTAGGCGCGCGTTTCATCCCACAGCTGGCCGTAGCTGGTGCTCTGCCCATTGACGGTGATGGCGTTCAGCTCCCGGTGGCGCACCGCGCTCTCGGCCAGCAGGGCGGCCACGGACATGGTCAGGTTTGAGTTCGAATGAATCACTGGGGGCTCCTAAGGCAAAACCGGCAACTGCGTGAGGCAGGTCACTTTATCAGCGTACTGACACTTTGTTCCAAATCAAGGTACTGGGTATCACTATTCTGCTCTCAGCCCATTGAATACCCTGCGCGGCAGACCTAGACTCAGCCTGTCATCACTAATCAACTCGCAAACCAAGGGGACAAAATGTCCGTACCCGATTTTCCGCCCGGCGCACCGTGCTGGATCGATCTGCTCAGCAGGGATCTCGATGCCGCCAAGTCCTTCTACACCCAGCTCTTCGGCTGGAGCTACGAGGAGGGCGAGAAGGAAAAATATGGCGGATACCTGACCGCGACCAAGGATGGGCGCACCGTCGCGGGCCTGATGAGCAACGATCCGGACAACGACTACCCGGATGTCTGGAGCACCTACCTGCGCGCAGAGGACATCGGCGCGCTCGCCGACAAAGCCGAATTCCACGGTGGCCAGGTCTACCTGCCGCCGGTTGAAGTCCCCGAGCAGGGGCAGATGGCGATGATCGGAGATCCCTCCGGTCTGGGGGTGGGGCTCTGGCAGTTCGCCGGGCACACCGGCTACCAGAGCCAGGGCGAACCGGGCACCGTGGCCTGGCATGAACTGCACACCAGAAAGTTTGAAAGCTCGACGAAGTTCTACAGCCAGGCACTGGGCTGGGAGCTGGAGGTGCTCAGCGACAACGACCAGTTCCGCTACCAGACCCTGGGCTCCGGTGAGCAGGCGCGGGCCGGAATCATGGACATCTCGCAGTTCGACGATCCGAGCCTGGCCGGCTGGAAGGTCTACTTCGCCGTGGCCGACGTGGACCAGGCGGTGAGCACGGCGATTGCCGCCGGAGGCGCAGAAATCAGCGCGGCGGTGGATTCGGACTTTGGCCGGGTGGCCGTCATCGCCGATCCCACCGGCGCCGAGTTCTACGTCATCGCCGCGAACGGCTAGGGGGCAGGAGCAGGCCAACCAGCTGATTTCCGGCACCGCTTGCCGCATCATCGCCCCGGTACCCACAAGTCAGCGCGCTGCTTCGCGGTATGCTCAAAATTATGGAACAACGACTTCTTGGACGAACCGATAAAACCGTTTCCGCCATAGGCCTGGGCACCTGGCAGCTGGGCGCGGACTGGGGCGAGGTCGATGATGCGGCGGCCTTCGCGGTGCTCGACGCCGCCTACGCCGCCGGCGTCAGCTTTTTCGACACCGCCGATGTCTACGGAGATGGCCGCAGCGAGGCGTTGATCGGCCGCTGGCTGAAAGCCAACCCGCACGCGCAAGTCACCGTGGCGACCAAGATGGGCCGCCGCGTGGAACAGGTTCCCGAGGCCTACAACCTGGACGCGTTCCGTGCCTGGAACGATCGTTCGCGCGCCAACTTGGGTGTGGACACCCTGGATCTGGTGCAGCTGCACTGCCCGCCGAGCACGGTGTACTCCACCGACGCGGTCTATGACGCGCTGGATGCGATGGTCGACGAGGGCCGGATGGCGAACTACGGCGTCTCGGTGGAAACCGTGGACGAGGCGCTGGCCGCGATCGCCCGCCCGAAGATCGCCACCGTGCAGATCATCATCAACGCGTTCAGGCACAAGCCGCTTCAAGAGGTTCTGCCCGCAGCCCGGACGGCCGGAGTGGGAATTATCGCCCGCGTACCGCTGGCCAGTGGCCTGCTGACCAACCGTTATACGCTAAACACCACGTTCGCGGATAACGATCACCGCAACTT
>DNHA01000029.1:0-1364 GCA_003486025.1 Micrococcaceae bacterium
CCGATCACGCATATGGGCAAGCAGAACGCGGGTATTCCGTTTGCAGATGAAGGGCCGTGGGGGGAAAAAGTATCCGAACCCACAACTTCTCCCAAGAAAACGGGATGCCATGGCATCCCGTCGATCTTCACTCGCTCGCTGCAGCCAGCGCACTCATCGCTGTTTGGACTCAGAGCGCATACAAGGCATGATGCGATTCCATAAGGTCAGCGCCAAACCCCTGCATGGGGTACCCGATACCCGCAACGCCATGGTGCGAATAAGCAGAATCTACGGTTGAACGAGCATCACCGGCAAACAGTTCATTACCGGCAGGCTGCAACAGACCACCTGCTGTCTCCATGAATTCAGCAGCCGCCATTTTGCTGTCAGGCGCCTCTGTAAACCCCATTCTGTTACGGACTACAACGCCCATACCTTGTTTTATCAGGACCTCTGCGGCAACCAGGGAGTGTTGGTACGAGTTGTATTTCACCCCGTCGATGGTGACAGCCTTCGCTTGGATCCAATCCCCCAAATCACCTCCAGTAATTGTGTCGTTCCGATCAGGCAAAACCAGCTGCGTACCGCCTACCAGGGAGTCATTGAGAATAACCCCACCAGTGCCTTTCACCAGCATCTGCACCCTGCTTTTATCACCCGTATAGAATATATCCGCACCACCATTGCGCAGCACGTCTGACAGGTTGATGAAGGCGGAACTGTTACCGACCATTTCGAATATCTCCATGGAAGTCAATTTTTCGCCATTCGTATAAGCCAAAGTACCTTGATTCGCAGTGATCCGGGCCGTATCGATTCCATCTCCACCATGGATTCCGGCGCCCCCGTTCCGAATATATTCTGCGATATTCATATTAATGGTGACCACGTCATCCCGTTCACTGCCAAAGAAAGACTTCAGCTTGGAGTCGATTATGTTGGGATTGCGAGTATCGACCACGTTGTAAACACTTCTGACCTCATAGGAATTCGAACGCACCCCGGTGCCTCCGCCCATTGGGACGATCTGCGCGGTGACCGAGAAATGGTAGCTTATGCCCTGCGCAAGTGTCTTCTCGGCGGGCACCTTGACCGTGACACGGTCAGATTCAATATCAGCCTTTGTAAGGACTTGATCGTAGGTAACCGTGCCCCAACGGATGTGCACCGAATCGCCTTGTTTGGCGCCCGTGTCCTTTATCGAGAGTTCTATCAACGAACCGTCCACGGCCTTTTCATATGTATAGCTTCCCAACGCGTCCGGAATCCGTTCTATCTTCGGCGCACCACCGCCCGTAGTCCGGCCGAACATGGTGTCCGTCAAGCCGAGCGACAATCCACTTGCCAGCTCAATCACTCGTGCTTCGGCAACCCACTCACCC
>DNHA01000029.1:1410-2867 GCA_003486025.1 Micrococcaceae bacterium
CCCGCCGGCATGTCCTTCTGCGAGGCAGCCCAAGAGCCTTCACGTACCGATGCATTGGTCCAGGTGGCACCGCCATCGGTAGTAATCTGCAGTGCCATGCCCGGAGGGATGGTATCAATGCCCAACACCTTGCCCCAGACATAACGCCCGCCAAAACCGTCCGCTTCCGCGGCCGCGATCGTCACATCCAGCGGCGTGCGCTCCCCCCATTTCAGCCCGCCGATTGCAATGTTCGCGTCTATGTCCGACGACACTTCGATCGACGCCACAAACTTCCCAGCCGGGGCTGTAAAGTAGACTTTCTCAGGCCCCGAATTTTGAATCAGAGTGATTTTACCGATGATATTGCCATTTACATCCAGAAACCTTGCATAACTATTACCCGTGTTGGCAACGTGGTAAAAAGATATCTTCTTACTTTCCACCGGCAAAGAGAAAACCAGTTTTTCTCCAGTCCTATTGAGTACATTCCATCGATCTTCCGGCCGCATTCCTCCGCCATCGTAATATGACAGAACACTTCCGTTATAGTATGTCCCCTCTAAAACCAGCCCACTCGGAAACACATAGGTTTCACCCACGCCCCATTGGTCCGCCGTAGCGAAGTTTTCCAGTGCGCCGCCAGTGCCAGGCGCCGCTACCCGGAATCCAAACATATTTGATGGAAGGCTCGAATTACCCGCCCCGTCTACGGTCGCGGCAATCAGGTTATGCAGGCCAAAACTCAATACCGAGGTCGGGAGGAAGGACCAATCACCGGAGTCGTTTACCTGTGTGCGGCCAATCTCCACACCATTGTCCTTCAGAACAATGGTGGCACGCGGGTCGCCCCTGCCCTTGATCAGCGGCTTGGTGTCATCGGTCACCGCACCCGTGCTCAACTCGCCCTTCACCAGACCCACATCGTCGTAGATGGAGACGATTGTTGGCGCCGATGCCCTCACCGGCGGCGGCACCATTACAGTGAAGTCGAAGCCGTCCGACGGCACGCTGGCATTGCCAGCGCTATCCAGTGCTATCACTGTGATGCCATGCGCGCCGCCGCTCAAGGCCAGCGCCGGTGTAAACGACCATTTTCCATCGGCACCTGCCTGCACCCGGCCGATTTCACCGCCGTTGTCGCTGATGACCACCGTGCTGTTCGCTTCGGCGGTGCCCTTGATGGTGGGCTGCGCATCGTCGGTGGTAGCGCCCTTCTGCAGCGGGCCTTGTACCTCGCCCACGTCGTCTTCCACGCTGACGATTTTCGGCGCCTGCGGCCGCAACGTGTCGACAATGATCTCGTAGGGTGCGCTGGGCGCGCTTTGATTGCCCGCGACATCAGCTGCAGTGATGGTGAATTTCTGCAGACCTTCCGCAAGCGGCGCGTTCGGGGTAAACACCCACTTTCCATTTGCATCGGCCAGCGCAGTGCCCAGCAGACTGCCGTTGGCAAAAATACTTACCATGCAACCCTT
>DNHA01000032.1:0-4155 GCA_003486025.1 Micrococcaceae bacterium
ATCAGCCCCAACGGTTTGCCCCGTGGCGAACTACTTGGGCGCTACACCAGCTACCTGGATGCCCAGAAACTGGTGGACTATCTTGCAGATAACAACTTCCCAGTATCTGCGGTGACCATCGTTGGTAACGATGTGCGCACCGTGGAGCGGGTGACCGCCAAATTGTCCTACCCCAAGGTGGCCTTGGCCGGTGCGGCGCAGGGCGGCATGATGGGCTTGTTTGTGGGCTTGCTGCTCTCGCTCTTTGGCGGCACTGGAAATGGTTTGTACCAAATTCTCTCGGCCATCGGGCTGGGCATGGCGATCTGGATGATTGCCGGTGTGGTCTCGTACTCCACCCGCCGCGGCAAGCGTGACTTTGCGTCTTCGAGCAAGTTTGTCGCCACGAGCTTCGACGTAGTGGTCGACTTTGAGCATGCACAGGCGGCACGTCAGATGGCTTCCCAGCTGCCAATGCGCCCGCAGCAGGCTTCCGCAGCGCAGCAGCCGGTTCAACCGGTTCAGCCACCGGTGGCTCCTGCCCAGCCGCAGCCTCCGGTCACCGCTGATGGCGTGCAGGTTCCAGGCCGGGCTCCCACGGCGCAGCCGGCGCCAACCAGCCAGTTTAATGATCTTCCCGATGGCCGCCCGCGCTATGGTGTGCGTGTTGACGAGCCAAAGCCGGCAGCCCCGGAGCAGCCGCAGAACTCCGATGTTGCAGCCGCCGAGCCAACGGTAGCGCAGCCTGCGGTGGAGCCTGAATCCGCTGAGCCGCACACCGAGGTACCTGCCGGGTCCGAGGATGGCGCCAAGTCCTCGGAGCAAGACCCGAAACAGCAGTAACCTCCAACCGCGTCAAAGCCCGTCATGAGCCAACTCATGGCGGGCTTTTGCGTGTCCGCAATGACCATTGCTGCCGGGCAATGAGCTGGAGAATCACAAAACGATGGGCGGTTCAGAATCCCACAGAGAATCTGAACCGCCCATCGAATTGCTTCGGTGCTATCCGCAATTAGCTGCGTAGCTTTGCCATCCAGGCCTCAACTTCGTCAGGCTTGCGTGGAAGCGCTGCCGAAAGGTTCACCGCACCATCGGCGGTAACCAAGATGTCGTCTTCGATGCGTACGCCAAGCCCGCGGTATTCCGCCGGAATCGCGAGGTCTTCGTTCTTGAAGTACAGCCCTGGTTCGATGGTGAAGACCATGCCCTCGACAAGTTCCGCGTCAAGGTAGAGATCCGCGCGTGCCTGAGCGCAGTCGTGGACATCCAGACCGAGGTGGTGGCTGGTGCCGTGCGGCATCCAGCGGCGGTGGTGCTGGCCCTCGGGGGACAGCGCCTCTTCCAAGGAAACTGGCAACAGGCCCCAGTCCTGCAGGCGTTCGGCCAGCACCGTGGTGGCAATGACGTGCAGGTCGCGGAATTTAAGTCCCGGACGGACCGCTGCGTAGGCGGCATCAGCCGCGTCCAGCACCGCCTGGTACACCTTGCGCTGCACGTCGGTGTACTTCCCGGAGACCGGCAAGGAACGGGTGATGTCCGCGGTGTACAACGACTCGGCTTCCACACCGGCGTCCAGCAGAAGCACTTCGCCTTCGCTGACCGAACCGGTGTTGCGGATCCAGTGCAGGATCGTCGCGTTGTTGCCGGAGGCCGCGATGGTGTCGTAGCCCAGTTCATTGCCCTCTAGACGGGCACGGGCGAAGAAGGTGCCCTCAACGATGCGTTCACCGCGCTGGTGGGCGATGGCCGCATCGAGGTTGCGCACTACATCTTCGAACCCGGCGATCGTGGCGTCAACCGACTTCTGCAGTTCGGCAATCTCATACCCGTCCTTGACCAGGCGCAGTTCGGAAACGAATTCTGAAAGTTCGTTGTCCAGCGCGTCGCTGGCCTCAAGATCCTGTCCGGTGTTGATCCGGGAGGTATCGACCAGCGCTTCCACGTTGAGGTCGACTTCGCGCATCAGACGCAGGCGTCGTGGGCCCAGCGCCTGCGGGCCAGAATTCTTGGTAAGCGCATTTTCCAGCATGTCCAAGGACTCGGTGGGCATTGCGGTCCGTGCCGACATGGTGGAAAGGGTTGGACGTGGCCCAACCCAGAACTCGCCGGCCCGGGAGTCGAGGTAGAAGTCCGAGGAGTCACGGCCTGCCATCGGGGCGAAGTACAGCGTCGCGGCGTGGTTGCCGCCCTGATCTCCGGCGCCGTCATCGGTAGGCTCCAGAACCAGCACGGCGTCCGGTTCGTGGTCAACGCCGAGCCCGGTCAGGTGCGCAAAGGCCGAGTGCGGGCGGAAACGGTAATCCGTGTCATTGGAACGGACCTTGGCTGGGCCGGCAGGAACGACCAGGCGCTCGCCCGGGAACTGTGCGGAAAGCGCTGCACGGCGGGTGGCTGCATAGCTTGCTGCAGGATCTTCTGCTGGAAGCGGTGAGGTGTCTGGTGCCCAAGCCGAAGCCATGAAAGATTTGAAAACATCCGAGGTGGGACGCTGGGAACGGTTGTTGACACGGTCTTCGAGTGGCTGGTCATTGCCCGAAGGCGAAGAAACTTGATTGGTCATACTTCTTAGTGTGTCACCGATTCGGGCCTCCGGGCAAAGTGCCACCGCTCGCGCTAATCTAGTCATATGCGAATTGACCTGCACACCCACTCAAATGTTTCCGATGGGACCCAGCGCCCCGAAGAACTGATCGACGCTGCGGCGCAGGCGGGCTTGGATGTGGTGGCCCTGACCGACCATGATCAAACTGCCGGGTGGGCGCCAGCGCGTGCGGCGGCGCAAAAACTTGGTGTGGGTTTTATCCCTGGCATGGAGATCACCTGTCAGGATCATCAGGGGATCAGCGTGCACCTGCTGTGCTATCTGCAAGACCCGGAGTACCTGCCGCTGCTCAATGAACTGGAAATTTCGCGTAATTCACGGGTGATCCGTGCCCAGCGTATTGTTGAGCGACTTGCCGAAGATTACCCGGTGAGCTGGGATCTGGTCTCCGCTCACTGCCAGCCAGGTGCCACTGTGGGCCGGCCGCATATTGCCGATGCCTTGGTCACCGCCGGGGTAGTGGAAAACCGCAATGACGCATTTGCCAATATTTTGTCTTCGCGTTCACGCTATTACGTCGCCCACCCGTCCATCGATCCACGCGACGCGGTGCGTTTAGTGCTCGAAGCCGGGGGAGTGCCGATTTTTGCCCACCCGATGGCGAACCTGCGCGGCCGCGTGGTGCCAGAAGAGACGTTCCACGACATGATCGACGCCGGGCTGGCCGGAGTGGAGATCCACCACCGGGACAACAGCGAAGAAGGAAAGAAATTCCTGACCTCTCTGGCCAAGAAAAATGACCTGATTATCACCGGTTCCTCGGACTACCACGGGGCTGGAAAACTGAACCGGCTCGGTGAGAATCTCACCGAGCCGGACATGCTGCAACGAATTCTTGACGCAGGAAGCGGATCTCAGGCGTCGCTGTAGGTGGTGGTCTCCGGTAGCCGGGAACGCATCACCTCGATGGCTTCCGGGTTCTGATCGATCAGCACGAAGCGCCGATCCAGCTTAGCTGCCACCGCTCCGGTGGTGCCGGAACCTGCGAAGAAGTCCAAAACCCAGTCGCCGGGGCGTGAGGATGCGGAGATTATCCGACGCAGGATCCCTTCGGGTTTCTGCGTGGGGTAACCGGTCTTCTCCTTGCCCGTGGGCGAAACAATGGTGTGCCACCACACATCGGTGGGAAGCTTGCCCAAGGCACGCTTTTCCGGGGTGACTAGCCCGGGAGCCATATATGGTTCGCGGTCCACCTCTGCCGAATCGAAGTGGTACTTTTTCACGTTTTTCACATAGACCAAGATGGTGTCGTGCTTAGCCGGCCACCTGCTTTTAGCCCGTGCACCGTAATCGTAGGCCCAGATCAATTCGTTCAAGAAGTTCTCTCGACCAAAAATCTGGTCCAGCAACCCCTTAACGTAGTGCACCTCGCGGTAGTCCAGATGCACATACAGCGTGCCGTCTTCGGCAAGCAGCCGATACGCCTGCAGAAGCCTGGGCTCGATGAAGCTGAGGTAGTCATCAAAGCTGTCGTGGTACGAGCGGGCAGAACCCAGCTCGGTGTTGTAGGACAAGCCTTTAAAACCGATCCGGTCGCCTTCTCCCTCGGCGGCGCGCACCATGGTGCGCTGTGC
>DNHA01000032.1:4284-4458 GCA_003486025.1 Micrococcaceae bacterium
GCCTTCATATTGTCACCATGCAACACGGTGTTTTCCTGAGCCGGCATGCCAGCATCTACTGCTGGCACACCGGTTTCAGGCAAAGCGGAATCGTGCGGTTGTGCGTGCACCGTTGGTACGCAATCCTTTCGGAAGAAGAAGGGAAACTGAGAACCTATTAGTCCTGCGTTCCAC
>DNHA01000203.1:0-2843 GCA_003486025.1 Micrococcaceae bacterium
AAGCATGAAGTCGGTGCCCATCGCCTCGGTACTGCCAAAGCCGAGATAGATCGGAGGCGGGCCGTCGGCCAGGAAGTCCGCTAGCTGTGCCGGCGGAGTCCAGGTTCGCTCCTGTGGTGGCCACCAATAGCCGCAGGTGCTTAATCCCGCGCGCCAGTCTTTTGGCCGCGGAACCACCAGCGGGCTGAAACCGTGCAGGATCGGTGCATCTGCGCGCCTGCGCTGCCGTTCGGAGGCGGCTCTGCTGCGCGGTGGCAGTCCAAGTTCCGCGCGCAGCCGGGCAACCGGCTGATCGTAGGGTGACTTGCCTGAGCTAACCAGCGCGCCAAGCAGCTTGTTGCCCGCAGCCCCGAAGCTGCGGGCGGTCCCCAGAACCATGGGGGCGTAGGCCGAGCTCGGTTCGGTGGGTTGCAGGTGGGCTCCCAATGCCGGAATTCCGAGCGCTTCGGCAACATCGTAGGCAAAAGGTGCGACGGAATTGGCCATGATCACCTCGGCGCCGTGCTCGGCGGCTTTCAGCGTCCCGGTAGCGGCGGCCTCAAAATACGCTTGCAGTTCGCTCAGGTACCAGCGCAATTCTTTGACTCCGGCCTTCTTTCCGGGCGCGGCCGGGTTCACCAGCTCGCCCATCGAGCCTGGCAGTTCGCGGAAGGTGGCGCCGGCGGCGGTGATCAATGGCGCGTATTGCGCGTTGGCCGCGATCGACACCTCAAAACCATGGCGGCCCAAGTTGGCGGCGAGCCCCGCCATCGGTGCGACGTCGCCGCGGGTTCCGGGGGAGACCATGAGTACACGCATTCGAGCTCCAAGCTAATAATTGCGATCACTGTTCGCAATTAACTATATAGTCAAATAGAGTGAATGGAAAACAGAACCCGACGGGAGATGCTGACGGTGCCCATAAGTGAGAATCCGGAATCCAGCGCGCCGAGAACCCGCGCCGCGACAGGACCAAAACCGGCGCACTCGCGGGAAAAGATCGCCCGCGCGGCCGTCGAGCTGGCCGACGAGCGGGGTCTGGATGCGGTGTCCATCAGGGCCGTCGCCCAGCAAATCGGTGCGGGGGCCGCCTCGCTCTACCGATATGTTGATACCTCGGACCACTTACTGGATTTGATGGTGGACTTGGTCAGCGGCGAATACGACTTCGATGAATTGACCGGCAGCCCGGAAGAACAGTTGCTCGCCCTGGCAGTGCAGGGACGAGCGATTATGCACACCCACCGCTGGCTGGCACCGCTGGTGCAGACCGCACGCGTACCCGGGCCGCATACTCTGCACTATCTGGAGACCGCGCTGGGCGCACTGGCGGGCACCGCATTGCCTGGAACGCAAAAACTTCAAACGATCGCCATGCTCACCGCGATTACCTCTGCCTTCGTGATCAACGAGCTGAGCCAGCACGATACGCAGCCGCGCGGTGTGGCCGAACTTGGGCAGGCGCTGGCCAGCGGCCAGTATCCCTTGCTTGCCGCCGCTTTCCTCCAGGGTGCTCCGGCGGTGGACCAAGACGAAGTGTTCGGCTCGCTGATTGGGAATTATCTGCGCGGGGCCGGAGTCTTCGAAGCCTGATCTTGACGCCGCGTTGCCTTGCCGGGAAATCTACTTTACCCCGGTGACTTGGTGTGAAACGATGAACCCAGCATTAGCTTTACCGACGATACGGGAGTTCATCATGGCTGCACCAGCCCAAACGACCATGGCTGAGATCAACGAACTGATCAGTCTCGATACCACCAGCCGCGACAGCAACCTGCCGCTGATCGAACTGGTGGTGGCCAAGCTGGAGGCAGCGGGAATCGGCTCGAAGCTGATCCACAACGAGGACGGTTCCAAGGCGAACCTGCTGGCCACCATACCGGCCAGCGACGGGACGCGGACCGGTGGCATCGTGCTTTCCGGGCACACCGATGTGGTTCCGGTGGACGGGCAGGACTGGTCCAGCGAGCCATTTAGCACGCAGATCCGTGACGGCAAGCTCTACGGGCGCGGCACCTGCGATATGAAGGGATTTATCGGGGTAATCCTGGCCAAGCTGCCGGAAATCACCGCGGCGAAACTGACCGAGCCAATCCACCTGGCACTGTCCTATGACGAAGAAGTCGGTTGTGTGGGAGCGGTGAGCCTCGTGGAGGAAATCGCTGCGCAGCAGCTGGCACCACGCGGAGCGATCATCGGCGAGCCGAGCAGCATGCGCGCGATTCGCGGGCACAAGTCCATGAACGTTTTCCAGGTGACCTTCAACGGGGTTGCCGCCCACTCCTCGCTGCCGCGCGAGGGCCTGAATGCAATCTCCTACGCGTTGCGCTTTGCCAACTACGTGGAGCAAATTTCGGCCCAGCTGCGCACCGAAGGACCGAGCGATGACGCGTTTATCGAGCCAACCACCACCATGAACGTGAACCGGTTCGACGGCGGGATCGCGGTGAACACCATCCCTTCCAAGTGCGTGGTGCACTTTGAATTCCGTTCGCTGGCTGTAGTGGACCGGGCCGCGCTGATCGCGCAGTTCCGTGAGTTTGCCGAGCAGCTTGACGCGGAAATGAAGCAGCTGAACTCGGCCGGCTCGGTGCACTTCGAACAGGTGGCCGGCGCCCCGGGGCTGGACACGGACCGCGGCGAAGGCATCGTCGCGTTGGCCGCCGCCTGCGGTGCGATCGCCACCGATGAGAAGGTCACCTATGGTACCGAGGCCGGATTGTTCGCCGCCGCCGGGATCCCGTCGGTAGTGTGCGGACCTGGCGACATTGCCCAGGCGCACGCACCGGATGAATTCATTGAACTAGCCCAGATTGTTGATTGCGAAAACTTCATTCTGCGCCTGGTGCAGGAGCTGACGGCAG
>DNHA01000203.1:2855-3140 GCA_003486025.1 Micrococcaceae bacterium
GCGCCACAGGCGACCCCGCAGCAACTGGCAATAGCCCGCAAGGCGGTGATTTCCTCCTCCATCGGCGCAGCGCTGGAATGGTTCGACATCATCGTCTACGCCACCTTCGCGACGACCATCGCGAAACTGTTCTACCCCGAGTCCAACGGATCCTTCGCGCTGATCCTGACCTTTGCGACCTTCGCGATTTCCTATCTGATCCGCCCGCTGGGCGGAATGGTCCTAGGCAGCTACGCAGACCGCAAGGGACGCAAGAAGGCGCTGACGCTGACCTTGATGCTGATG
>DNHA01000304.1:0-2132 GCA_003486025.1 Micrococcaceae bacterium
AGGGCAACGCACCGCTTGGATCTACCTTTCCGGGGGATACTGGCGAATGCGTACAAGCCGGGCGAGCATCGATGAAACGCATATCGCACCTGGCGATAAATACCTGGAATCAGCGCAAAGCACGAAGACGACCCAGCTTTTTACTGAAGCAGAACTATTGCGCGTACTAAGCCGGCGACCGCAGTTGCTGCCTCGTCGGGAATCCCGCCGCATCTGGAGTCCGGAAGTGGCCGTGGCCATCGCACGTACTCCGGAACGCAACCTGGAGACGTTAGCGGAACTAGCCGCCCACGTGAACCCCGAACAGGCTCGAACACTGTTGGTGATCGCCTCGGCGAACAGCATGCTTGAGGCGGCCGAGTATCTGCATATCCATCGAAACACATTAGTGCAGCGCATTGATAGGGCCGGTCAGCTGACCGGACTTGATATCCGGCATTCGGCGCAGTTCTTGCGCTTGCAGCATTCTCTCTACGCATCGATTGCCTTGGGGCAGCTGCACATTTTCTAAGGTCAACACGAAGAAACTTCTGGTCACGCGCCTATAGGGGAGTTTTGTTCGGCGCTCTAAACTAATCAAGATGTTCGCCGCCCTGCGCGGGTTTTCGTGCGCCTACGGTGTTGAAGCCGCAGAAATCATGCGCGGACGCACGGCGCAAACCGTACGCATATTGGCAAAGGAGCCATTTACCGCATGTACGAACTATTAGTTCTGCTGATCCTTGTGGCAGGCATTGTGCTGGTCACCGCCCGTTGGAAAGTCAGCCCCTTCCTTGCCTTGATTGGTGCGGCCATTCTTGCCGCGTTCGCCTATCAGATACCCGTCGCTGAGGTTGCCAGCACGGTGACCACGGCCTTCGGCAACACCATGGGCAACATTGGTTTGGTGATCCTTTTCGGGACGATGATCGGCATCATCCTTGAACGTTCCGGCGCGGCGATATCCATGGCTGATGCTTTGATCAAGGTGCTTGGAACCCGTTTTCCCAACCTCACGCTGTCTATCATCGGCTATATAGTTTCCATCCCGGTCTTCTGCGATTCCGGATACGTAGTACTGAACTCACTGCGCAAAGCGATCACGCTGCGCACCGGCGTTTCGGGCTTGGCCACCTCGGTAGCCTTGATGACCGGGCTTTACGCGACGCACACCATGGTTCCGCCAACCCCGGGCCCATTAGCAGCCGCGGAAAGTATTGGCATTGCCGATAACCTCGGATTGATCATTGCCGTGGGACTTCCGGTGGCGGCAATTTCCGCGATGGCCGGTCTGTTCTATGCCAACAGTTTCAGCAAGAAGAGCTGGACGCCCTTGCCTGCGGAAGACCACGATGATCTCACCGAGCAGAGCTATGAAGAACTGCGTGCCAGCTACGGCAAATTGCCGGCTCCACTGCTGGCATTCCTGCCGATTATCGTACCTTTGGTATTGATCTGCGGTGCCTCGGTAGCCAAGCTTCCATCTCATCCTTTGGGTGAAGGCGCTGCACTGGAAACGCTGTCCTTCCTCGGTACCCCGGTCATCGCGTTGATCTTCGGCTTGCTTGCCGCGAGCCTGCTCTTGCGTGGTAACCAGAAACTCGTGGACTTCAACGAGCAGATGCATGACGCGGTTCGTACCGCGGCACCGATCTTGTTGATCACCGGTGCCGGTGCGTCCTTTGGCGCGGTACTTGCAGCGTCGAAGCTGACCACAATCCTCTCCGATTCGCTCAGCGGACTGGGCATCGGTTTGGCCGTTCCCTTCCTTATCGCAGCGGCATTGAAATCCGCACAAGGCTCCTCAACGGTGTCCATGGTGACCACTTCCGCGCTGGTGGCGCCGATGCTTGGTTCACTGGGTTTGAGCACAGATATGGGAATGGTGCTCACCGTGCTGGCAATTGGTGCCGGGGCCATGGTGGTTTCCCACGCGAATGACTCCTACTTCTGGGTGGTCTCGCAGCTGAGCCGCATTCCGGTGATCACCGCATACAAGACGTTGAGCGTTGCCACCGCTATTCAGGGCACCGCAGGTTTTATCACCGTGTGGATTCTTGGGGCAATCCTGCTCTAAGCGCACCAGTACAAAGCCAAGAGACGAGAACCGCACCGGTGCTCGTCTCTTGGCTTTTAAGCGAGAAGATTTCCTG
>DNHA01000304.1:2194-3045 GCA_003486025.1 Micrococcaceae bacterium
AGAACTCTGGTGACAGCCGGTGCAAGCAGATGACCAAGGCAGCTGACGGGCCGCTGATGACGCAGTAGCGTCTAAGCCATCAACCACCCGAGAACAGGAAGATCGCTCATGTCAGTAGCCACTGCAGCACTTGCACGTACCCCCTTTACCGGCAACGCCACAACTGGAGAGCTCACGCATTGGCGTGCGGTCGCAACAGAGGTTGCACAGAGCTTGGCCGTAGATGCCCTGGAGCGGGATCGTAAAAACGAGCAGCCACATGCAGAAGCGCAGCTTTTGCGATCCTCAGGTCTGCTGGACCTGTTGGTGCCAGCAGAATTTGGCGGCGCAGGGGGCCACTTTGAGACCGCCTTCGAAGCGATTCGCATTCTTGCGAATGCAGACGGATCGATTGCGCAGCTGCTTGCCTATCACTACTTCAACCAGACCGGCATCGCATTCTACGCCCCGGCTAAGCAGCAAGGCGCCTGGTGGGAACGCACGGTGGCTCACGGGTGGCTTTGGGGAGATTCAGTCAACCCTGTTGACCCGACTCTGCTGCTCACCGTTGAGGCCGATGGATACCGGCTCAACGGTGCCAAGCGGTTTTCCACCGGTTCGGGAGTGGGTGAAGTGATTATCGTCAACGCCCTGGTGCAGGGAGGCGAAAATGACGGTAAGGTCCTGGCCTTCGTCTTGCCTACCGACCGCGAAGGACTTGAACTGGTTGATGACTGGGATTACTTGGGACAGCGGCTGAGCGCTTCAAACTCGGTACGTTATAGCAACGTGCGAGTTGACGCCGCTGAGATCCTCGGTGAAGTGACCGAGGAGCCGGTCTCCACCTTGCTCATTCCTGGATTGCAGCTTGC
>DNHA01000304.1:3116-4538 GCA_003486025.1 Micrococcaceae bacterium
GCACCGACCTATTCACGAGACGTGATCTTCCAGCGGACCTTGGGCGAGCTCAAAGCGCGGACGGCTGCGGTTGCCGCGCTCGTTGAAAAGCTCGGCCGCGCCTATGACCTGCTGATCGCCAAGGCGGGAGACGTCACCGCCGGAGAACGTGCCGACTTAGCAGTGGCGATTGCCGAAGCGAAGATCGTTTCCACCGAAACCGGGGTGGAGGTGGCGAACCGAATCTTCGAGGTTACCGGAACCTCATCAACCAGCAATGACGTTGGACTGGATCTGTACTGGCGCAACGTGCGCACGCACTCCCTGCATGACCCGGTGGATTACAAGAAGATCGAAGTGGGCCAGTATTTCTTGCACGGTGAAGCACAGCCAATCTCGCTGTACACCTAAGCCATCACCAGCAGACAAAGCACAGTACACAACAGATTTTTTGGAGAATTCATGAGCACCCTGACCGCAACCGGCAATCGTTTGAAGCAACTACGTCAACGTTTTAATCCGATCTTTGAGAAGATCGCTGCAGGGGCGGCGGAACGTGATCGTTCCGGTGAACTGCCACGAGCCGAAATCGCCGAACTCGCTGCCGCAGGTTTTGGTGCAGTGCGTGTTGCCGAAAGTGATGGGGGAGCGGGAGCTACGCTGCCCGAACTGTTCGAACTTTTTGTGGACCTGGCTGCCGCCGATACAAATATTGCCCAGGCATTACGTTCCCACTTCGCCTTCGTGGAAGATCGACTGATTTCCCCTCCCGGGCCAGGACGTGACAAATGGCTGGCGCGATTTGTGGCCGGCGAGCTAGTCGGAAACTCATGGACCGAAATCGGAACCGTCAAGGTGGGGGAGGTCATCACCAAGGTGACACCTGATGGCGTCGGTGGCTTCAAGATCAATGGAACCAAATACTATTCCACCGGTTCCATCTTTGCCGACTGGCTCGACACCTATGCAGAACGCACCGATACCGGCAAACGCATAATCGCTGCGGTACGTGCTCATCAGCCCGGTGTTGCGTTGGCCGAGGATTGGGACGGCTTTGGCCAACGCACCACCGGCACCGGTACATCAACTTTTACCCATGCGAGCGTGGAGGAGGAGAATCTGATCGACTTCGACACTCGCTTCAAGTACCAGACCGCCTTCTACCAGCAGGTATTGCTTGCTGTGCTCGCCGGTTCGGCCAAAGCGGCGGAGCGTGAGTTCGCAGTGGAGTTGAAGAACCGCAGGCGTACCTTCAGCCATGGGGCCGCAAATGTGGCCAGTGAGGATCCGCAACTCCTGCAAGTCATCGGGGAGGTTTCTGCAGCAGCTTTTGCCGCCACGGCCACGGTAGAACGTGTTTCCAACGCTCTGCAGGGTGCTTACGACAGCGCACTTCAGCTGCAGGCCGGAGCCATTTCGGCCGAAGCAGATGAAGCAGCAAAT
>DNHA01000141.1:0-5863 GCA_003486025.1 Micrococcaceae bacterium
TGGAAGGATAGCGAGCCGAGGTAGAGACGCTGAAAGAGGCCACGAGCCTGCTCGAGCTGGGCCAGCGCAAAGGCCCAGAATGCACCGGCAGACTGGCCGGCAAGCGTGACGTTCTCAGCGTTTCCGCCCAGCGCGCCAACGTTGCGCTGTACCCAGCGAAGAGCTAAAAGCAGCTCCTCGGGTACGGTATTTCCCCCGCCAACACTGCCTCGGTGTGCGAGCAACCCGACTCGGTAATTCACCACAACGACTACCGCCCGCTGGGCGTCGGCGAAGTTCTGCGCGTCATGCCAACGCACGGTACCGGCGCCCGAGACAAAGCCCCCACCGGGTAGGAAAACCATCACCGGGAGGTCACGAGCGCCAGCTGGTGCGAACACCGCCAGCTGGAATGCGTCCTCAGACTGTTCAAGTTCCTGCAAAGCAGGACCGAGCAGCCAATCCAAAGAGCCGGGGCTCTGCGGGAAGATCGCTGGACTGGACTGAACTAAGCCCTCCACCGCCTGCAGTGGTGCAAAGCGTGCGCCTGTAGTGGTGGCATAGGAATAGATGGACATGCCTAGTGGACCTCGTTGTACTGGGAAAGATCCACCGACCGGGTAACGTTCCAATATTCAACGATTGGGTACGGCCAGATCTGTGAGACACGGCCAAACTTGTTCTTGTACCAGGTTTTTACATCCGGGTGGCCCCAAGCTTTGAGCCGGTTCGCCGCATCTAAATCGGTGACGAACTTGTCCAAGACCTCCTGCTTCAGGTCCAAGGCCTTCAGATCCTTTTCCAAGAGAATGTGTATGGCATCCAGAATGTAGGTCAAGCCGTACTCAATCATGGAGAACAATGAACCATTGACTACATGGCCGGTGTTTGGGCCGGAAACAATAAATAGGTTAGGGAAGCCTGGAACGGTCACACCGGCATAAGCGGTGGCGTTGCCCGCCCAGTACTCGTGCAGGTCAACTCCGTTCGCCCCGGTGACACGCAGCGGTTCTAGGAATTCGGAGGCTTGGAAGCCGGTGGCATAAATGATGACGTCGAGCTCGTGCAAAGTTCCGTCGCCATCAATGATGCCGGC
Organism: Micrococcaceae bacterium; assembly: GCA_003486025.1. Taxonomy (GTDB): domain Bacteria; phylum Actinomycetota; class Actinomycetes; order Actinomycetales; family Micrococcaceae; genus Glutamicibacter. Next base: position 1,076 of record DNHA01000141.1, read on the forward strand.
TTCGGTCATCTCGACCATGCCTTCGGTAACCAGAGTCGTCTGTGGTTTCTTCAGGCTTGGGGACCAGACGCCGTTATCGCGCAGCATGCGCTTTCCGCCGACAATGTAATCGGGGGTGACTTTTGGCAGCAGGTCCGGGCGGTCTGCGTACTGCACCTTGAGCATCTCGGTTAGTTCTTGGCGCACTCGTTCATTGATTTCCGAAACGGAACCTTCTTTGGTCCAGTTCGGGTCCGCGGCGGTGGAGTGCTGGCGGCCCTCGACGCCGAGCCAGTGCTGCCAGAGGCGAAGCCACTGGCCAAACTGTGGAAGATGCTCCACGAGGTAGGTGACGGACTCGGGCATGTCCTCGTAGTAGAACGGGGTAGGCAGCATCCACGGCGAGGAGCGCTGGAATACTTTCAGCTCGGCAACCTGATCCACAATTGCCGGAACGATTTGGTAGGCGCTGGCACCGGAACCGATGACCGCGACCTTTTTGCCGGTTAGATCGATCGCTGGATCCCATTCGGCTGAGTGCACCTGGATGCCGGCGAACTTCTCACGGCCGGGGGTCTCCGGGAACTTTGGGCGATCGAGCTGGCCAACAGCCGAAAGAATTGCATTAAAGCGGCGTTCCTCAACCTTGCCGCCGTCTACGACCATCGACAAGATCCACTCGCCGGTGGCTTCATCCCATTGCGCCGAGAGGACTTCGGTGCCCATCTGAATGTTTTCGGTGATACCGCCTCGCTGGGCAACATCTCGGGTGTACTTGTGGATTTCTGCGCCTTCGGAGAACTGCTGCGGCCAGTCATCGCGCTGTGCAAAGGAGAAGGAGTATGCATAGTTAGGAGTATCAAGGCGCACGCCAGGGTAGGTGTTTTTCCACCACGTACCGCCGACCTCGTTGCCCTTTTCGAAAACCGTGTAGTCCAAACCGGCTTGCTTGAGGCGGTACGCGGCGGCCATTCCTGCGACCCCTGAGCCGATGACGGCAACTGTGAAGTTACGCTGCGCGTCGACTTGGTCCTTGGTAAAGCGCGGTGCCCCGCTGTGCTGTGGAACGAGCGACATGTCGTGCATGAGCATCGGGTGGTACTCGCGGGTAGCCCCGTTAGTGAGCCAATCCAGGATCTGCGTGGCCTGCTCGTCGGAGAGCGCCTGGACGCCGGTGATCTTTTCGTCCCGAACGCGCCGTAACGCATCAAAGGCCAGATCGCGTGCGGCAGTCCGCTGTGCCTCATTCATCCCGCCGTGCGGCTGACCAACCGTATCAACGGGAGGCTGCGGTGGACGCAGCTCATCTCGCAGCATCGAGTAATCACCGGTAGCTGCAGCCAACGCGATCATCAATGGAGGCAGATCCGTGGAATCTACCACCTGACGCAGCTTAGCGTCATCATCGGTAATTGCGGTGTAGCTATCGCGGGCATATAGATCATCGAGCTTGTGTGCGGCACGTGCTTCGATCAAGGATTCACTCATTTTTACTCCTAGAGGCATCGATTTCGTGGGAATTTTCGGATTCCCACAAACTCTCTTTGTAACCAGTGTCACTCGTTGGTTATGCATAAGTCAAGTAAAAATGTATTCTGTGAGTCGTTTGGTATGATTTATGTCATGGCTAAGCGGACAGACTCGGAAACGATGTCAAAGCACATTAGAGACACCTTGCGCACCGATATTTTGGACGGGCGCTGGGAACCCGGCGCTCGCCTGCAGCTGACGCAACTATCTGAACACTACGACACCTCAAGTACGGTGATTCGTGAGGCGTTGACTCGATTGGTCGGCGACAGGCTCGTGACTTTGCGCCCGAATCGCGGTTTTTTCGTTCCAGAACTTTCCCTTGCCGAATTAGGTGACATCGTTGAAATGCGCTGCGCCAACGAGCAGCTCGCGGTAACACTAGGTTTTGAGCGAGCGCCTCTGGAATGGGAGAGCGAGCTCATTGCTGCGCACCATACTTTGAACCGGACACCGCGTCGCTCGCCAGAAGACCCGGACAACCACACCCCCGCGTGGAACCACGCTCACCAGGAGTTCCACAACAAATTAGTTGAGGCATGTGGCGTGCCTATGCTGACAGAATTGACGCAGACTCTATCGGACCTGATCCAGCTCTACGGGCGTTGGGCGGGGCCGGCAACTCGAGACGTCAAGCGCGATATTGAGCAGGAGCACGCGGATATCCTGGCCGCCGCGCTGGACCGTGACGCGAGGCTTACCGGCGCACTGCTGCGAAAGCACTACGAAATTACCTTAAACGCTGTGCGTAATGGTGGTGAAGCTGGACTGGCCTGTACAGGCCATGCGGTCCTAGCCAGCTAAAGAGGCATCCACCAAGGGCGTGACGTGCTAAATGCGCGTCACGCCCTTGGCGTACTCCGGCGTCACATTGCTGGCGCAAGACTCGTTAGTTGATGTTGGCGTATCGACACAGCGGCGGGATAAAGTGCACGCCCGTTTGCGGCGCGGTTCAACGTCTCGGCTGTCATGGACCGAGTGGCCTGCTGCGGTACTAACGACCCATCCATCTTAAAAAGGAGTCCAGCAGGGGAAGCGAACATTTCGCGCCTGCTGGACTCTCAAGTGCTAACGCAGCTGTTCCTGTGGTGCACTAGTGCGCTGCTCACGGAACCGCTCTGGCCAGATGCCTTGTTTGCCGGGCGCGAGAATGCCTGCAGGATCCAGTGCATCCTTGATCTTCTCTTGCAGTCGACGTGCCGCGTGATCATTGAAATCGAAACCGTCAGAGATGCGGTCCATATAATCCACATGGCTGCGGTATGGTGCATAACCTCGTTCCCGAGCAAAGTCCAGTAGTTCCGTATACAGTGCGCGAGCTCGGGCAAGCATCTCTTCATTGCCACGTTCAAAGAAAATCATCGTCACGTGAACCATGTGCCGGGGATACAAGTGGTAACCGATGTACAGGTCAAATCCGTACTTTGAGTAGAGCCTCTTTGCTTCTTGATAGAACTCATAGACGGCTTCGCCGCGGGCCGGAATGATTGGTGCGGCATCGATATGGCCACCGTTTTCAGCTGCCCATCCCACGGTGGACAGCGGCTTCAGCGTTGGCACGCCGGCCATTTGAGTTTTATCCAAGGGGGCGATGTCATCATGCTGCAGGGCAAGGCCTTCGGCGCCCGAGTAGAAGCGCGCCTTGACCGTAGCGCCAGGAATCTGCGAGATACGCTCTTCAACGATTTCCAAGCGGCGTTCGCACAGCGCGCGGTCACCGTAGAAGGCAAATTTTCCATTCCACTGCCCGATGCCGAACTCCTGGCGCATCTCTTCCAAGCGCCAGTCTGGAATGGAACCTTCGCCATCCCAGAATTGAGCTCGATTGCCGCGCATCGTGGCCGCACGGACCACGTTGCCGCACAACGCGTTATTCTGGATGATCTCTTCGCGGCGCAAGGTGGTGAGGATGTCTATCAGTTGCGGCAGGTCTTCTTCGTTCTGCACTGCGATGTCGCCGTTGACGTATGTGTTTGGGGCTGGCTGTAGCCACAGGCCAACTTGGGTGACCACGCCAAGATTCGATTGGGTGAATAAACCGTCCAAGGTGGGGCCGAATCCTCCTTGGAAGATCGGTCCAAGTTCAGTGCCGTCCATGGCACCCATGCCGGTACGCACTAAGTCACCGTCCGGCAAGACTACTTCCATGCCACATAGCGACTTCACATGGTCACCGTAGGGGGTCATGCCATAGCCGCGGTCCAACATGTTTCCCAGTACCGAACCCCAGCCTAGGGCAGGTACAGACATCCAAACGTTGAGTTTGTGCTCCTTGATATATTCGAAAAGATCAAAGAAGGTCACGCCGGGTTCCACCACGGCGTAGCACAACCGGTCATCTACCTTAATGATCCGATTCATCCGGCTCAGGTCTAACGCAACCATGCCGCCATCTCGTGGTTCAGGTCCGCCGTAGCCCAGATTTTTGCCACGGGAGAAGGTCCACAGCGGGACTTCGTGTTCGGTAGCCAGCGCGACAATTGCCTGAACTTCTTCGGTATTTGCTGGGCGCACACCTGGCCAGGGGGTACGGCCCGGATTTAGCGGGTAGGGGTCAAGGTATCCTTCGGAGTCTCCGAGCGGTACGACATTTTCCTCGCCTACGATGGCGGCGGCTTCGCGCAGGAAGTCTTCACGACGATCCATGATTCACCCTTTTCTGGCCGCCATATCAAAGGTGGCCTGATCTTCTTAATCGAAAATATTGCTTTATATCATTGGTGTCATCAATAGGATTGATGACATGAGTCTAGCCTCGCACCCACAACTGACCTTGCGTCAGCTCTGGCACTTTGTCGTCGCCGCCGAGGCGGGGACGATGGCCGAAGCCGCACGTCGCCTGCACCTAGCGCCTTCGGCAATCTCCATGTCGATTGCCGAACTTGAACGCATTGTCGGAGCTGAGCTGGCGATCAAGCGCCGGGCCAAGGGGCTGACGCTTACGGCTACCGGCCGCACCGTGCTGCGCCAGGCCAGGGAAATGTTGGAACTAGCCCATGATGTCGAAACGATGGGGCATGGAACCCGCGCCACCCTGACCGGACCACTGACGGTGGGCTGTTTCATGCCTTTGGGGCCAACCATCATTCCGCCGATGCTTAACGCCTTCGCCTTGCAGTGTCCGAATGTAGAGGTGGATTTCATGGAAGGATTCCACCAAGACATGCAAGCTGCCTTGCTTGATGGTTCCATCGATGTCGCCTTCCTCTACGGTGCAGATATTTCCCCGGCCCTACGGTCGGCCACCGTGGCGATGGCCCCGGCGTATGTGCTGCTGCC